>JAHEJD010000107.1 GCA_024639005.1 Chromatiaceae bacterium
GTATCGGGGGCCGCAGCAGGAAATCGGTGAGCTATGCAGGCTAGTACTGCAGCGGCGCAAGACACTGAAAACTTGATTAGACTCTGCGTTTCCGCCGGACGCGAGGACCCGTCGGCTTGGCAAAGATGCTCTCAAAATCGCGCGTACTGGCCGCCCGCCAGTGCCCCCGTCGCCTGTGGCTCGAGGTCAATCGGCCAGCACTACGCGTCTATGACGCCCAGACCCGTCGCCGCTTCGCCCAGGGGCATGCGCTGAATGCCGTGGTCCACCGGCTGTACCCGAACGGCGTACTGATCGCCGATGAGGTCCCACTCGGCGCAGCGCTGAAACGCACCGCTGCCCACCTGGCGCGTCGGCCGCAGCGCCCATTGTTCGAGGCCACATTCAGCAAGCACCGCGTATTGGTCCGTGCAGATATCTTCACCCGGACGGCGCACGGTTTCCAGTTGGTCGAGGTGAAATCCTCGACCCGCGTGAAGCCCTATCACCTGATCGATTGCGCCATTCAGCACTGGGTGATTACGGCCGCTGGCTACCCGGTCGAGCAGACATTACTGGCCCACATCGATACTCTCTTCCACTACCGGGAGGAAGGCAACTATTCCGGTCTGCTGCGGCATGTCGACGTCACCGAGGAGGTCGCACAACTTTTACCGGACGTGCCCGAGTGGGTGGCGCTGGGCATCGACGTGCTCAATGAGACACTGGAACCCGAGGTCGCCGTCGGCGCGCAGTGCCACGATCCCTTTGACTGTCCATTCCTCGGCCACTGCAGCCCGCCGAAGGCGGAATTCCCGGTCGAGCGGCTGCCGGGCGGGGGCCGCATCGTGAATGACCTCCGCGCAGAGGGGATCGAGGACATCCGAGACATCTCCGATGGCCGCCTGCACAAACCGCTGCACCAGCGCGCCCGGCAGGCGACCTTGAGCGGCATCCCCTACATCGGGACCGAACTGCGACAAACCCTCGCCGCACTGCCCTACCCGCGCTTCTATCTGGACTTCGAGACCACCCAGTTTGCGATACCCCGCTGGCTCGGCACCCAGCCCTACGAGCAGATACCCTTTCAGTGGTCCTGTCATATCGAGGCCGAATCGCGCCAACTCGCGCACACCGAGTTTCTCGATACCTCCGGCGAACTACCGCTGGGAGGATGCGCAGAGGCATTGATCGCCGCGCTGGGCGACCGCGGTCCGATCTTGACCTACAGCGCGTTCGAGAAGACCGTCATCAGGCAGCTGGCGGCCCGCCTGCCCGATCTGAGTGACGACCTTCTGGCACTGATTCCACGCCTGTTCGACCTACTGCCACTGATAAAGGCGCACTACTATCATGCGCAGATGAAGGGTTCATTCTCGATCAAGGCGGTCCTGCCGACGATCGCCCCGGATCTGACCTACGACGATCTCGATGAGGTGCAGGACGGCATCGGGGCCCAGATCGCCTACGAGGAAGCGATCGATCCAGCCGGCGGCGAGGAACGCCGCGCACAGCTTTCCACCGCATTGCGCCGCTATTGCGAACGCGACACCCTGGCGATGGTCAAGCTGATGCAGTATTTCGCAGCGTCCACTGAATAACAGCACCTCACTCTCCAGGTGTGGGGGCGACGCGTATCGCACCAAAAACGGACGGCACTGGAACCCCGTCTCAAATCCGCTCACAGGGCCGAACTTTCGGTATTCCCTGGTTAATCCTTAGCGATAGCGGCCGATAAACCCATCAGAGGACGTACCCAACACATCGCACAGAGCTGAGCATGCCAAAGGATCCAGATCAGAAACCTTCGGTCGAGACGATTGTCGCACAGGCCGAAGAACTCGCGACGCTGCCGGACATCTATGTGCGCATCAAGCTCGTCCTGGACGATCCGACGAGCTCTCATGCCGACATCGCCGACGCCCTCAGCACCGACAGCGCCATGACCGCGCGGGTGCTGCGCATCGCCAACAGCGCCTTCTACGGCCGCTCCGGCCAGCTGAGCACGGTTTCCGGTGCGGTCGGCCTGTTGGGCACCCAGCAGGTGTATGACCTGGTACTCGCGACGGCCGTCATACAGACCCTCGAAGACAGCTTTCCGCCGGCCCTGAGGCCCAGCGTGTTCTGGCGGGAGAGTCTGTTGGCCGGTTCGGCGGCCAAGCTGTTGGCCGAGCAGTGTGGGTTTCTCGACTCGGAACGGATGTTCGTGGCCGGGCTGCTCGCCCAGGTGGGTCAGGTGGTGCTGTTCGAACAACTGCCGACGCGGATGCTCGCAGTCGCCCAGGCGGCGACGGAATCCGGGAGGCCGGTCAGTGAACTGCAGCGTCAGCGTCTCGGCTTCGACTATGCCGATGTGGGCGCGGCATTGTTCGCATCCTGGCAGCTTCCCGTCGGGCTGATTTCGCCGATCCGCTATCACACCGACCCGCAGGCCACCGATACGGTGTTGTTGGAGGCGGCCATCGTGCATATCGCGGTCGCCTTGGCAACTGCCGAGACGCAACAACGATCGATCGATGAAGTCATTTCAGGGCTGAATCAACAGGCGTGGGAGGCAACCGGGCTTTCCCCTGAGCTGCTGCAGCTGTTGCATCGCGATGCCGTCGCGCTGGCCGATCAGCTAACGCACGTCTTCCTCAGCGCCGCCGCCTAATCGTTAGCCTGCTCAGGCGCCGAAGCCCTGTCTCGGTAGTTCGTTGACGATCCCGGTGATCGCCGTCGGCCGGTCGGAGAGCCCACCTACGCCATCGCGGTTGGTTGCCCTGACAAGACGCCGTATGTCGGAAGGATTGAGCAACAGCTCCGAAGCATGCTCTCGTGAGATTGGCTTGCTGAACAGATACCCCTGAATCTCATCACACTGCATATTCTGCAACACTTGAAGCTGGCGATCCGTCTCCACACCCTCGGCGACTACCCGCAGGCCCAGGCTATGCGCCATGGCGATGATCGCCGAGACGATCTCGGTATCGTTCGGCTGGGTGGGGAAATCACGCAGGAATGACCGGTCGATCTTGACCACGTCGATTGGGAAGCGCTTTAGATAGTTCAGCGACGAATAGCCCGTGCCGAAGTCATCCAACGCGACACAGACCCCGGCCTCGCTAAGCCCGTTGACGATATCGACCGCAGTGTCCAGGTTTTCGATCAACGAAGACTCGGTGATCTCGGCCACCAGCGACGAGGGCGAGAGTTGCGCCTCCTGCAGTCCCGCAACCACGCGCTCCACCAGGTCCTTTTGCCGAAACTGGAATGCAGAAAAATTGATCGCGACGGAGAGATCCTCGTTGCCCATCTCATGCCAGCTCTTCAGCTGTAGCAGCGCGGTCTGTATCACCCAATCGCCGATATGCTCGATCAGACCCGCATGCTCCGCGATGGGAATGAAGCGATCCGGCCGCACTAAGCCGAGATCGGGATGGCGCCAGCGCAACAGTGCCTCGAAGGCCCTGATTCGCCCGGTGCGCATGTCGATGCCGGGCTGGTATTCCAGGAACAGCTCGCCGTGCTCTATCGCCCGGTGCAGCTTTGCCTCCATGTTCAGTTGCTCTCTGGAGCGCTCGTTCATCTTTTTATTGAAGTACAGACAGACGTTCCGCCCCGGGGCAAGCTTTGCCTCGCGCAGCGCTGCGCCCGCATTGGCAATCAGCGCGTCGGGATCCTCGCCGTCATTGGGAGACAGGCTGACCCCGATGCTGGCATCCAGAATGATCTCGTTACCCTCCACCTCGGCCGGCGCTTCCAGCGCACCAAACAGGCGCTGGATGATCCATGTTGCGGATTCGGCGTCCCGCATGTCCGAAAGCAGCACCGTGAACTCGCCATCACCGCCGCTGGATATGCTCGCTTCGACATCACTCGACCCGGCGACTGCCACGGTATCGATGCCGCGCAAGGCCTGTTTCAGTCTGATTCCGACCAGCTTCATCAGCTTGTCGGCCGCAGCGATACCCTGCGCCTCCCTAACGAGTGAAATCGATTCGACATCCACTGCCAGGACCGCAACCTGGCTGCGTGTACGCTGACTGCGCTGCAACCCCTGTCTGATCCGGTCGATCAGCACGATTCGATTGGGAAGACCGGTAGGCTCATCGAAACCGGCCGCTCCCTCACCCAGCTGTTCACGAATCATCAACTCGAGTTCGGCAATCCGATCGCGTAACCGTTGATTGGTCGAGGCGAGCTCAACATCCTGGACGCGTCCACCTCCAGTGTCCTGCGCGTCACTGTCACTCTGCTGAACTGCCGCTGCACGGACTCCCGCATTCTCGTCCCCAGCGCGATCTGCGTGATGCTCGATCTCGGACCAGCGAACCACGCGGTTGCGTCCGCTTCCCTTCGCCTCATATAACGCCTTGTCCGCGAGATCGACCAACACCTCGGCCAGCTTCTCGCCGGCGATACTCGCCGCCACCCCAAAACTCGCCGAGATCCGCAGCGCACTGGTAAATTTCGCGCCGCGTCCCTCATAGATCGCGAGGCGCATCTTTTCAGCGATGGCAGCGGCCGCTTCTTCGGTCGCGCCCGGGACGATGACGCAGAATTCCTCCCCGCCGTAACGCCCGACGAGGTCATCGGCACGCACGCACTGTGTTAGCGTGCGCGCCAGGATCTTGATCACCTTGTCGCCGGTGGCATGTCCGAAGCGATCGTTGATCGATTTGAAGTGGTCGATATCCACCATGATGCAACTCAACGGCTCGCCTTGGTCCGCGACCTCGTTCAACAGCGTCGCCATACCATCAAATAAAGAGCGCCGATTGAGCACGCCAGTAAGCGCGTCGCGCGTCGCCAGCACCTGGAGCTCGCGGTTCTGGCGTGTTATCTCGCGTTGCGTATGCTCCAGCTTCTCCAACGCCCGTTCGAGATCAGAGTTCTTGTGCTGGAGTTCGGTCAGATCATCGAATGTGACAACTACGCCGCGGATGGAATCATCGGGCGCCTTCACGGGTGAACAGTTGACCGCGAAGCTCAGTGACTCTTTCCTTGCCGTGCGCAGTGTGAGCTGCGCAGGAGATGGCGTCGCGCCCGTGTCGAGCATGGTCTGCCAGGGCAGATCGGCATCGACTGCCTCCTCGCCGGTGTCCATTATTCGCCAAGCGAGAGACGACAGCGAATTACCGACCAGCAGCGTCTTCTGCTGACCGAGCTTGCGCTCGAACGCGTGGTTGGCGAGAACGATGCGGCCGCCGCGATCCAGGATCACGAGGCCCTCGGCCAGGACATCCAGGGCCGCCCTCACCCGGTCCGGCACAACCGCACTCGGATCAAGCTCGTTCAGCGCGCGCTTCAGGAACAGCCAATAGGCAAGAAATCCGGCGAAGGTGACAAAGGCGATGACCGCGGCAATCGAACCACCGGACAGGATACTCGCCCAGATACCGTCCAGGGGCACAAAGCTCGCCTCGAGCACACCCCAGCGCCGGTCCTCCATGTGAATCGGCACCACCACGTGCGACGACGTCGACCGACCGTCTTCGGCGGGTATCCAGTGCTCGACATGGTCGCCGGCCATGGCGATCAATCTGCCATCACTGGTGCGCAGACCGATCGAGAGTACACGATCGTTACGCTTCTGCAGCAAGCGAAGGGTCTCGGCGACGGCATCGATGCGCGCCTCTGAAATATCTTTTGAGACCTGTACCGCCAGAGACTCTGAGATGGCCTTGCGCGCAGTGAGTTCGGCACGCTTCTGATCCGGCGTCAGGCCCAGCAGGTCGCTGATCAGCAACAGGCTAACGGTCAGCAGCATCAGACCGAGGGCAAGACGAATAATAGGCGAGACCTTCAGCACCGCGCGTTTCTCTGCAGAGACCCTTTCACTGGCCTATTCCCCTTATCGGTCGAACAAGGCATCAACTTTGACGCTATTGTTTGCAGCGGAGACCTTGTGCGGATAGACGCCACATGGTCACT
>JAHEJD010000054.1 GCA_024639005.1 Chromatiaceae bacterium
ACGCTGATCTTGCGCAGGCCCAGCACCCCGGCAAACGGGGCCTTGATCAAGCGATCAGACAGACGCGACTCGATCGCAGCCAGGCGCGCACGCGCGGTCTCGAGTTCACGCCGCCGTTCATCCAGCAGCGACTGGGACGCCGTGCCCTGGGTCGCCAGGGACTGCACGCGGCGGTACTGTCGCGCGGCCTCATCCAGCAGCGATTGGGCCTCTTCCAGCTGGGCGTGTTCTTCGGTGCTGGTCATCTCGACCAGCAGGGTATCGGCCGCCACCCGCTGCCCGTCGTCGAAGTACAGTGCGCTTACCGTCTCGGTGACGGCTGCAGTGAGTTCGACGGACTCGTTGGCGCGCAGCGTACCCAGCGCCTCGATGCGGTCCTCGAAGCTGGCCTGCTGCACCTTGGCGACGATAACCGCGGTCGGGGGCGCGGCCCAGGCCGGGGTCGCGCACAGCGCAACGATTGTTAGGCCCAGCCTGGCTACGCCGGCGCAAGATTTGAAGAAGGGGATCACACTTGCCTCGTCTTACGAAAGTTGAACAGCGTCGGTGTTGTGCCTGTGTAGGGACAAACTTCGAGACGGGTGAGACCATCACCCGGGACGATGGTTCATACACTTCCATGCACAGCTTACGGGGCTGGAGACTGCACGGCGGAGCATCAGGGTCCGGCGGCTTCCCCACTCGGGGACGCGCGGGGCCTGTTCGCCCGCTGGTGCGCAGGCCGTGTTGGAAACGGGTACCTTAAGCTGCGCTCAGCGCTTTTTCGGCGGCAACAGATCAGTAATCGTACCCTCGGCCATCTCCGCAGCGAAGCATACGGTCTCGTTGAGCGTCGGGTGCGGATGGATGGTCAGGCCGATGTCCTCCGCGTCCGCGCCCATCTCCATGGCGAGCACGGTCTCGCCGATCAGCTCGCCGGCGCTGCGGCCGACGATCCCGGCCCCGATCAGTCGCTTGGTCTTGGCATCGAAGATAAGTTTTGTCAGACCCTCTTCGCGATGGATACCCAGTGCCCGGCCCGACGCCGCCCAGGGAAAGACACCCTTCTCGATCTCGATGCCCTGGGCCTTGGCCTCGGTCTCCGTGAGGCCCATCCAGGCCAGCTCGGGATCGGTATAGGCGACATTGGGAATCGTGATCGGGTCGAACAGCGCCGGCAGGCCCGCGATCACCTCGGCCGCGGTCTTGCCCTCATGCGTCGCCTTGTGCGCCAGCATCGGGTTGCCGACGACATCGCCAATCGCATAGATGTGCGGGACATTGGTGCGCATGTGCGCGTCAGCCGGGATGAAGCCGCGCCCGTCGACCTGAACGCCGGCCGCCTCGGCATTGATCTGCCTGCCGTTCGGCGTGCGGCCGACCGCGACCAGCACCCGGTCATAGAGCTTCGCATCCGGCGCATGGTCACCCTCGAACGACACCTTGAGCCCGTTCTTCTGCGCCTTGATGTCGCTTACCTTGGTCTTCAGCAGAATGCTGCTGACCTGCTTCTCCAGGCGCTTCTGCAGCGGCTTGATCAAGTCGCGGTCGACGCCCGGGATCAGGCCGTCCAGCAGTTCGACAATATCGACCTCGGTGCCCAGCGTGGCATACACGGACGCCATCTCCAGACCGATGATACCGCCGCCGACGATCAACATCTTTTTCGGGATGTCTTCGAGCGCCAGGGCGCCGGTGGAATCGATCAGGCGCGGATCGTCGTTGGGAAAGCCGGGGATCTTCACCGGGCTGGAACCGCAGGCGATGATGCAGTGCTCAAACTCGATACGGGTCAGGCCCTCGGCGGTCTGCACCTCGAGGTGACGCGGATCCGCGAACCTGGCGACGCCGGTGACCACCTGTACCTTGCGCTGCTTGGCCAACGCGGCCAAGCCCCCGGTCAGTTTACCGACCACTTTGTCTTTACCGACCCGCATTTTGTCCAGGTCGATCCGCGGCTTCGTGAAGCGCACGCCCATAACCTCCAGCTCGACGGCCTCATTGATCACTTCGGCGGTATGCAGCAGGGCCTTCGAGGGTATGCAACCGACGTTCAGACAGACGCCGCCCAGGCTGGCGTAGCGTTCGATCAACACCACCTGTTTGCCGAGATCAGCCGCACGAAAGGCCGCAGTGTAACCACCCGGGCCCGCGCCCATGACCACCACCTCGGTGCGAATGTCCGCCACTTCGCCTTGCTTGACCATAAACGCTCCTCTAGCCTGGTAACCTAGTGAATGGCTGTCGAAATAAAGCCCGGTGCGAATAATCCAGATTTTTCAGTTTGTCGAAGCCGTCGCCCTGTCTCGAATCTCGGGTCTTTGACTCGCCCGGTAAAGCGGACCTTAATCGGAATTCTATTAACGCAGCAAAGCACGCGTGATGCACGGCAACGGCGTCAATGTTGTGCATTGTCTGCCGCACAGACTCCGATGCTCTCACCATGCGGCGTGCCGCCGGTCACAACAACAGTCGTCGGATGTCCTCCAACAGAAGGCCGAGGTATGTCGTGAAGCGCACGCCCTCGGCGCCGTCGATCACACGGTGATCGTAAGACAGGCTGAACGGCATGATCAGGCGCGGCGCGAAAGCCTGGCCGTCCCACTTGGGCTGCATTGCAGCGCGAGAGATGCCAAGGATCGCGACCTCGGGGGCGTTGACGATGGGCGCGAACTGGGTACCGCCAATACCGCCCAGGCTCGAGATCGAGAGGCATCCACCCTGCATATCGGCCGGTGACAGCTTGCCGGCGCGCGCCTTCGCGCTAATCTCACCGAGGTCAGCCGCCAGGTCGAAGACACCCTTGCGGTCGACGTCGCGCACCACCGGAACGACCAGGCCGTTCGGCGTATCGACCGCGACCCCGATATGCGTGTACTTCTTCAGGATCAGCCGTTCGCCATCGGCGGACAGTGCGCTATTGAACTGCGGGAATTCGGCCATGGCCTTGCACACGGCCTTCATCAAGAAGGGCATGAAGGTGAGCTTGACCTCGGCCTTCGCGGCGGCGTCCTTGTTCGCCTTCCGAAACGCCTCCAACTCCGTGATATCGGCCTCGTCGAACTGCGTGACATGCGGGACATTCAACCAGCTGCGGTGCAGATGGGCGCCGCTGAGTTTCTTGATCCGCCCCAGCGGCTGTTCTTCGACCTCACCAAACTTGGTGAAATCCACCTCGGGCATGCCCGGCAGTGCCAGCGCCCCAGTGCCGCCGCTGGCGGGCGTAACGGCGACAGCGCCTTCGGTCAGCGACCGTTTTACGAAACCCTGGACGTCTTCCTTGGTGATCCGGCCCTTGGTCCCAGAACCCGACACCCGGTGGAGGTCCACGCCCAATTCTCGTGCAAAACGGCGCACCCCGGGACTCGCGTGTGGTTTGCTGCGCTGCGCATCCGACGGCAGCCCAGCAATGGGTCTCCGCGAGGGCTGCTTCTCACCCGGCGGGCGCGACGTCTCCTCCGGCGCAGACATCGGCGATGGCGTCGCGGGTTGCACCGCTTCGGCGACGGCCGCCTGGGCCGTCTCGGGCGCAGCGGATACCGACGGGCCACCGGCGGTTTCGAGCTCGGCGATGCGATCACCCTGGTTCACCTTGTCACCGATGCCGACCGCCAGCGACTTGACCACGCCGGCGAACGGCGCCGGGATCTCCATGGTCGCCTTGTCGCTCTCCAAGGTCAGCAGGGACTGCTCGGCCTCGACCTGATCACCGGGACTGACCAACAGCTCGATGATCTCGACGTCCTTGAAGTCGCCGATGTCGGGCAACAGCACCTCGCGGATCTGCGGTTCTCCGACCGCGGCCGACGGCGGCTGCGACGCAGATTCTGGTTCAGGTGTGGGTTCTTCGACAGCGGAGCTGGACGTGTCCTCGACCTGCGGCGGAACCTCTGGCACGGTGGCTGCCGCCGCCGCTTCGGGCTCGGCAGTAGCCGCCTCCAGCAGCATCAGCAGGTCGCCCTGGTTGATCTTGTTGCCCAGCGCCACCTTGATCTCGCCGACCACGCCGGCCTGCGGCGACGGTATCTCCATACTCGCCTTGTCGCTTTCCAGGGTCAGCAGCGGATCCTCGGCCTCGACGCGATCACCGGGGCTGACCAGGATCTCGATGATCTCGACGTCGTGAAAATCACCGATGTCGGGAAGCAACACTTCAATCGTCTGGGCCACGTCTTTCTCTCCGTATCACTGTCTGAACGGGTGTATCGCCTGTCGATCAGACAGTTGCAGGGTTGGGCTTGTCGGGGTCGATCTTGTAGGCCTTGATCGCCTGCGCCACCAGGCTGCCGTCGACCTCGCCGATATCGGCCAGGGCCTTCAACGCCGCCACGACCACATAGTGACGATTGACCTCGAAGAACTTGCGCAACTGCGAGCGCATGTCCGAGCGGCCAAAGCCGTCGGTGCCGAGCGCGACGAAGTGACGGTCGCCGAGATAGGGCAGGATCTGCGCTGGGAAGCTGCGGATGTAGTCGGTTGTCGCAATGGCCGGGCCGTTATGGTTTTCCAGCGTCCGGGTCACATGCGGCACGCGCGGCTTGTCCATCGGATGCAGCATATTCCAGCGCTCGACATCGATCGCCTCGCGGCGCAGCTCGGTGAAGCTGGTCACGCTCCAGACATCGGCCGCGACGTTCCACTCGTCCTCGAGCAGCGCAGCCGCGGCGATCACCTCGCGCAGGATGGTGCCCGACCCCATGAGCTGCACCCGCTTCTTCTTGCGCGAGCCCTGGCGGTACAGATAGATCCCCTTGATGATGTCCTCTTCAACGCCGTCCGGCATCGCCGGTTGGAGGTAGTTTTCGTTCATCACCGTGACGTAATAGAAGACGTTGTGCTGCTCCTCGTACATCTTCTTCATGCCGTCGTGCAGGATCACCGCGAGTTCGTAGGCGAAGGTCGGATCATAGGCGCGACAGTTGGGGATGAACGCGGCCTGTAGATGACTGTGGCCATCCTGGTGCTGCAGACCCTCGCCGGCCAGCGTGGTGCGCCCCGCGGTGCCACCGAGCAGGAAACCGCGCGCCTGCATGTCGCCGGCCGCCCAGGCGAGGTCACCCACCCGCTGGAAGCCGAACATCGAGTAATAGATATAGAACGGGATCATGCTGACACCGTTGTTGCTGTAAGACGTCGCGGCCGCTATCCAGGACGACATCGCGCCGGCCTCGTTGATACCCTCCTGCAGGATCTGGCCCTTGGTGTCCTCGCGGTAATACATCACCTGGTCGGAGTCGACCGGTTTGTAGAGCTGGCCGACTGACGAGTAGATCCCGAGCTGGCGGAACATGCCCTCCATCCCGAACGTGCGCGCCTCGTCAGGGACGATCGGCACGACGAACTTACCGATTGTCTTGTCGCGCGTGAGGCTGGTGAGAAAGCGCACGAAGGCCATCGTGGTCGACATCTCGCGCTCGCCGCTGCCCTCGAGCAGGGCCTTGAAGGTGTCGAGCGGCGGGATCGCCAGGGGTTTGCCCTTGGCGCGGCGCGTCGGCACGTAGCCGCCCAGTGCTGCGCGACGCTCGTGCAGATACTGCATCTCGGCACTGTCCGCGGGCGGTTTGAAATAGGGCGTGGAGTCAATCTGGTCGTCCGGGATCGGGATGGCGAAGCGATTGCGGAACGCGCGCAGCGACTCTTCTCCCATCTTCTTTTGCGAGTGTGTGATGTTCTGGCCCTCACCTGCCTCCCCCATGCCGTAGCCCTTTACCGTCTTGGCCAGGATCACGGTCGGCTGTCCCTTGTGCCGCATGGTCGCCGCATAGGCCGAGTAGATCTTGATCGGGTCGTGGCCGCCCCGGTTCAGACGCCAGATGTCCTCGTCCGTCATGTTGGCGACCATGGCGGCAAGCTCCGGGTACTTACCGAAGAAGTGCTCACGCACATAGGCGCCGCCCTTGGCCTTGTAGGCCTGATAGTCACCGTCGACACACTCCTCCATGCGCTTGAGCAGCAATCCGTCCTTGTCACGCGCCAGTAGTGGATCCCAGTAGCCGCCCCAGATCACTTTGATCACGTTCCAGCCGGCGCCGCGGAACACGGCTTCCAGCTCCTGGATGATCTTGCCGTTGCCGCGCACCGGCCCATCGAGGCGCTGCAGGTTGCAATTGACCACGAACACCAGGTTGTCGAGGCGCTCGCGTGCGGCCAGCGAGATCGCGCCAAGCGATTCGGGCTCGTCCATCTCACCGTCACCCATGTAGGCCCAGACTTTTCGATCACCGGCGTTTTGCAGGCCGCGGTCGTGCAGGTAGCGCATGAAACGGGCCTGATAGATGGCCATGATCGGTCCCAGGCCCATGGAGACCGTCGGGAACTGCCAGAAATTGGGCATCAGCCAAGGATGCGGGTAGGACGACAGCCCATGGCCATCCACTTCCTGTCGGAAGTTGTTGAGCTGCTCTTCGCTGATTCGACCCTCCAGGAAGGCCCGGGCATATATGCCCGGCGCCGAATGGCCCTGGAAGAACACCAGGTCGCCCTCCTGGTTGTCACTGGTGGCGCGGAAGAAGTGGTTAAAGCCGACATCAAAAAGGGTGGCGCTGGAGGCGAAACTGGCAATGTGGCCGCCGAGTTCCGCGGCGAAACGATTTGCGTGCACCACCATCGCCATCGCATTCCAACGCACGATAGAGCGTAGACGTTCCTCCATCGACCGATCGCCGGGATAGCGGTCCTGCTGGGTCAGCGGGATGGTATTCAGGTAGGCGGTCTTGGCGCTGTAGGGCAGATAGGCACCCGAGCGACGCGCCTTGTCGACCAGTTTCTCGAGCAGGAAATGGGCCCGGTCCGGCCCCTCGTTCTCCAGCACCGCATCGAGTGCATCGAGCCATTCCTGTGTTTCCTGAGGATCGAGATCGGGTTTCGCTGACATATCGCTGAGATTCCGCGTCGGAGAGGGGTTGCAGTGCCGACGATCACGATCTAGGCCCGGATGTCGCACCTGCCGAAGTAAAGCAGACGCAGCCCTCGCTTACTAGATCGAATTTCCTTTTTATTTTTTTTCAGCGGCTTAGCGATCTCTTTTCTATAGACAATCGTCCTATAAATTTTCACACAAGGAGTCCATTAGACCGCGGACCCAACGAGCCCTCAAAGTACCGGCCCGGAACGCAGCGCCTCCCAGGCAGCCGTTGGCCGGCGAAAAAAAACGCCCGGCCTTGCAGCCGGGCGCTCGTTCGATCAGGAGTGAAAACGCAGCCGATCAGTACTGCTTTGGCGCACCGGCCTGCACCGGCACCCGACGTGCCTCCATCTGCTTTTTCATCTCTTCCATTTGGACCTTCAACGCAGCCTGACGCTCCGCGAACCGGGCCTCCATGGCCGCGCGACGCTCCTCGGCCTGGGCCTCAACGGCCGGTGCTGCCTGGGCTGCGGTGGCCGGCGCCTGGACTGCGGCGGCCGATTTCTCGGTCGCGGGCGCTGCAGGCGCCGCAGGCCGTTCGACGCGGGCCATTTCGGGCATCATCGGACGCTCGGGCCGTGCCATATCGAACTGGGGCATCTGCGGGCGCTCGGGCCGTGCCATCTCGAACTGGGGCATCTGCGGGCGCTCGGGCCGTGCCATCTCGAACTTAGGCATCTCCGGGCGCTCGGGCCTGGCCATCTCGAACTGGGGCATCTGCGGACGCTCAGGCCGCGCCATATCGAACTTCGGCATCTCCGGGCGCTCAGGCCTGGCAAACGGCGGGACCGGGCGTGCGGCAAAGCGCGGAGCAACATACGGAACCTGCGGCGCCTGTGCGGCATATTGCTCCGCCGCTTTGCGCTGGGCCTCCTGTGCGGCCTTGATGGCCTCGGCCTGCTGTGCAGCGAACTGCTCGGCCGCCTTGCGCTGGGCCTCGACCGCCTTGGCCTGTTGCTCGGCCATGGCCTCCTGCTGCTCGGTCGTCATGGTCGGTGCGGTGGCATAAGGCGCATTGACGCCATAATAAGGCGCCGCCCAGTAGGGTGCACTGTAGTTGTTGCCGCGACCCCAGCCGTCGCCGTGACCGTAAAGGTCGCCATAGCCGCGCATGTTGGTGCGGCCGCGACCCGAGAAGTTCATGCTGAAGTCGCCGGCACCATAGGCGTCGCCGTAGCCATCCAGCACACCATTGGTGTAGGCGTCCCCATAGCCATAGCCGTTGTTGGTGTTCGGGCCGTAGCCATTACCCCACCAGGCAGAAGCGGTTGCGGAGGCGGCAGCAATGGCGGCGGCCACCGCGATTTTGGTCATTTTGCTCATTCGATCGGTCCCCAAGTAAATGTTTCGACGGAAGGTTTCGGGTGGCCTACAACCCCATCCCGGGTATCAGGCCGTGTGGACAGCGTGATACCCGGACTGCGTTGCGCACATCCTTGTGCAGCGATGCGTCCTGGCAGGGCCGGTAGCCGATTACTCGGCGGTCTCGGCCGGCGGTGCGGGCGGAGCAACGGGTGCCATCGGCGCGCCGTAGCCATAGGGTGCATAGCCGTAGCCGCCATAAGGCCCGTAGCCGCCCCCGTAAGGCGAGCTATAGTTATACCCGCGACCCCAGCCGTCACCGTAGCCGTAGCCGCTGCCGTAGCCGCGCATGTTGGTGTTGCCACGGCCGGACATGTTCATGCTGAAGTCGCCGGCACCGGCGGCGTCACCGAGGAAATCACCCGTGGTGTCGCCATAGCCGTAACCGCGGCCATAGCCCCGGTTGTAGTTGTTATCCCAGTTGTTACCACCCCAACCACCAGGACCGCCCCACCATGCGGATGCAGATGCCGAAGCGGCGATAAGCGCTGCAGCTGCAGCAATCTCTACCAATTTCATAGTGTCGATCTCCCAAAAATTGAACACGAAGTCAGATCTTGTACTGCAGGGCCCCCTGCCATTCGTCGACCCTGCGCATAGTATTTTAGAGTTTGCTTAAATTGTCAATTAGTTTTTTGGTCCAAGGCCATGCTCGCACACCCAGGTGCCGTGCGATAACGCCGCATCGGCGGGACGGCACAATGAGAAAAGCCCCGTGAGCGGGGCCTTTCTGTCGTGGTCCAGGGCGGCGCTCGGCCTATTCCGCCGGCGGGCTGGCATCGTATTCCGGCGGATAGTCGAACTCCTCCGGCGGATAGTCGAACTCCTCCGGTGGGTTACCGTCGTAAACCAGGGTCTGCCGGCGCTGCAGAAAGGCATCGCGCACAAACGAATAGCGATCGAGGGCCGCCTGCTCAAGTACCCGGCTCGCGCTGAGCAGGTCTGCCCGCGTATCGATCACATTTAGACCGAGTAACCCCCAGCGCACGGTGTCGTCCTCGATATAAGTGACCGGGTCGGTAAAGTAATCGCCTACCAGGCCGACCGCATCGCGACCGGAGCTGGGGCCAAGCAGCGGCAGCACGAGGTAGGGGCCGGCACCGAAGCCCCACACGCCCAGCGTCTGGCCGAAGTCTTCGTTGTAACGCGGCAGATCCATGTTGCTTGCGACATCAAACAGGCCCAGGATGCCCAGGGTAGTGTTGACCGCGACCCTTCCGACATCGCTGAACGCGCGGCCTACCTTCAGCTGCAGCAGATTGTTGATCGCCGAGCCGACATCACTCAAATTGTTGAAAAAGTTGGTAATACCCTTGTCTAACGGGGCTGGCGTGATGGCCTGGTAGGCGAGCGCCAAGGGCTCTAATGCGGCGCGATCAAGAAAGTCGTTGAAGCTGAAAACCGCCCTGTTCAAGTCCTCCAGCGGATCTCGCGGATCAGGATAGGGACCGCTTGCACAGCCGGCGATGCCCAGTAGCGCCCCGAGCAAGAACAACCGCGCCGTCTTGCAGAACAAGCCAGCTGACTTCATCGATTTTTCCTTGTTTTTTGGTGATCCGCCGGTCAAGTGTCCCCTCGCCCGGCTTCCCGCATTATAGGCATGCCGTCGGTCACAAGACAGCGCGGCTATGCCGTTCCGGCGTCCTCATCCGCGCCAGCGTTCGACCCGAAATCCCCGCCCGCGTAGCCCGACGACCAGCCCCGATTCTCCACCGAGATGCATCGCGCCGACCGCGATAAGCACCGCATTCGCCTGCAACAGCTCAGAAATTCTTGCCAACATACGGACGTTGCGTTCGTCGATCAACGCCTCATCGAACCAACGTATAACCGCCGCCGGCATCTGGGCGTACTGGGCCCGGGCGACCTCATCGAGCACAGCGAGATCGCCGCGCAGGTAGGCGGAGGTCAGGTCCTCCAGGAGCCCCGGTAGCTGCTCCGCATTTTTTATCATTTCATCCAGCAGGGTCAGCTGCAGCCCTGTCGGCATGCCTTCGAACACCGCCAACTGTTCTGCCGCGCTTTCCAGACCCACCACACGACGCTGCCGCTCCAGCGCGGCCAGATAGATTTCCATATCGAGGAAGCGTCCGGTCTCTGCGGCCGGCATGCCCATCACGGCCGCAGCCGCCCAGGGTTTCAGTCGATTCAGCACCTCGCTGTCGAGGCCAAGGGCCGAAGCTGCATCGGCTAGCGCGCCGAATTGCTTCGGCCCGATCAAGCCGCGCAGGCTCTGGTCCTGAGGCAGCAGAGTGGCCGCACCAACAGCCAGCATGGTGACGGCATCGGGCAGCAGCTCTACCGCGACCACCTCCACCTCCTCGATCAAGGGCACGAACTGCGGCAGCAACCCCGTTACCCGGGGATCCTCGCTGTGCATGGTGCCAATCAGATAACTAGGCACGGCGAGATCGGCGCGGCTGATGCGATAAACAAGGCCATCGGCGGCGGCTGGCGACGCCAAGCCCAGGGCGAGCAGCAGCGCGAAGAGCGTCGCCATCAGACCGGCCCGTGGTTTCGCTATCGCGCAGCGCATTGGGTATCCTGCGGCGGGTGGAAGATATCACCAGTAGCGTGGCCATCAATCGCCGATTTCGCGGCTACCTGCCAGTGGTCGTGGATGTGGAGACCGGTGGGTTCAATGCGAAGACGGACGCACTGCTGGAGATTGCCGCCGTCATCCTGCAGATCGACGACCAGGGACAGCTCGGACCGGCCCAGACAGTCAGCTGTCACGTGCAACCCTTCACGGGGGCCAACCTCGATTCCAAGGCGCTCGCCTTCAATGGTATCGACCCGGATCACCCGTTCCGCGGCGCCGTTCCCGAGCGCGAGGCCCTCGACCAAATCTTCGGGCCGGTTCGCGCCGCGATCAAGGCGACCGGCTGCAAACGGGCCATCCTGGTCGGCCATAATGCATTTTTTGACCTGGGGTTCATCAATGCCGCGGTCGCGCGCACGGGCTATAAACGCAATCCCTTTCACCCATTCAGCACCTTCGACACCGTAACCTTGGCGGGTCTGGCCTTTGGCCAGACGGTACTCGCCAGGAGCGTAATCGCCGCCGACATTTCGTGGAATGCCAACGAGGCGCATTCGGCCCTGTACGACACCGAGAAGACCGCAGCGCTCTTTTGCCACATCGTCAATCGCTGGGATTCGCTGGCCGAAGACCGGCCTTGGTTGAGCCCGGTGACGGAAGACTGACGGGCCGAAGACGCCAAGAGGACGCAGGGCGCAGCCGTTCTTCAGGCACCCTGGGAATGAGAGGCCGCATCTACTGGCCCGCTCGCCATTCGGCCGTATCGAACGAAGTCGGCATCCGCCCCCGCCCCGCTCTGCCTACCGATTTGCCGGTCAGCCCTCGGATTCCTCCGCAGGCCATTTCTTCGCCGCCTCGGCGACCGCCTTGTGGAGGTCGCCGCTGCTGTGCATTTCCAGCGTGATATCACAGCCGCCGATCAGTTCCCCGTCGACGTACACCTGCGGGAACGTGGGCCAGTCGGCGAAGCGCGGCAAGTTCTCAAAGATCTCTGGATCCGCCAGCACATTGACGTAGGCGAACTTCGCGCCGCAGTCCTGTAGCGCCGCCGCGGCCCGCGACGAAAAGCCGCATTGTGGGAACTGTGGTGTCCCTTTCATGTAAATAATGACCGGGTTGTTCTCGACCTGCTCTTTAATTCTGTCCAGCACATCCATTTCAGCACCTCAGGGTTTGCGTCGTCCGGACATCGACACGTGTCCGCCGATTGGATTTAACGGTAATTAGTTTAACAGTCGTTATGGCCCTTAACCCGCGACACTTGTCGGGCAATCCTCAAAGGTTCAATGGGCACCGTCGATATGCCGCTGCAGCCAGAACTCCAACAGCGACAGATGCCAGAGCTTGCTGCCCATGATCCGCGTATGGTGCATTTCCGGCGCCTCCAGAAGGCGATCGACATAGTCGCGCTCGAACAGCCCACGCTCCCGACAGGCCCGCGAGTCGAGGATGGCGCGCATGAACTCCAGAAACTCGCCGCGCACATATTTTAGGGCAGGCATCGGGAAATAACCCTTCGGTCGATCGATCACCGCGTCCGGCACGATGCCGCGCGCGATCCGCTTCAGCAGATGCTTCCCCCCGTACTGCAGCTTGATCGGCGACGGGCACCGCGCCGCGACCTCGACCAACTGATGGTCGAGGAAGGGCACGCGGGCCTCCAGCCCCCAAGCCATAGTCATGTTGTCGACCCGCTTCACCGGGTCATCGACGATCAGGGTCGTCACGTCGAGTTTCAGCACCGCATCGAGAAAGTCGTCAGACAGCGCATCGTCGAGACGCGCGGCGATAAAGGCGGCCGTGTGGTCGGCGCCGCGGTGGGGTTCGGTCACCATGCGCAAATACTCGTCATGGTCACGATCGAAATAGTGTTTGCGAAACCTGTCCAGGCGCGAGCCCTGAGTCTCGCCGAGCATGCGCGGATACCAGAAATAGCCGCCGAAGACCTCGTCCGCCCCCTGCCCCGACTGCACTACCTTGATGTGCTTCGAGACCTTTTCGGAGAGGAGATAAAAGGCCACGGCGTCCTGACCGAACATCGGCTCGGCCATCGCGTCGACCGCCTCGGGCAGGCGTTTGAGTACCTGCTCGTTGGGTACCAGAAACTTGTGGTGAATTGGCCGATAGCGTTCGACCACTTGGTCCGAGTACTCGAATTCGCTGCCCTTTTCCTCCGGCTGATCCTCGAACCCGACTGAAAAGGTGTGGAAGTCCCGGACCCCGATCTCCGCCAACAACGCGACCAGCAGACTGGAATCCAAGCCGCCCGACAGCAACACCCCGACTGGCACGTCGGCGATATCGTTGCGCCTGCGCACGGCCTCCAGCAGGGCATGGTGCGTTGCGTCGACCCAGTCCTGTTCGCTCGCGGGCTCACGACCGCGGGTCGCATCCAGGTCCCAGTAACGTTTCAGTATTTGCCCGCCGTCGGCCAAGATCGTTAGGCTGTGCGCCGGTTCGAGCTTGCGCACGCCGCGCAAAATGGTCGTCGGTGCCGGAATCACTGCGTGCAGCGTGTATTGGAAATGCAGACCGACCGGATCGATGGCGGTGTCGATACCGCCGCCGGTGAGCAGCGCCCGGGTGTTGGAGGCAAACCGAAATCGCTCGGCGTTCAGTGCGTAGTAGAAGGGTTTGATACCGAAACGGTCACGCGCCGCGAAGAGGCACTGCCGTGCACCATCCCAGATCGCGAACGCGAACATCCCGTGCAGGCGCGCAGCGCAGTCATCGCCCCATTCGCGATAGGCCTTTAGGATCACCTCGGTGTCGCCGTCGGAGACGAAGCTGTGCCCCTTCGACGTCAACTCGGCACGCAGCTCGCGGTAATTGTAGATCGCCCCATTGAAAACCAGGCTGAGTTCGCCATCGATCATCGGCTGATGCGAGCGCCTCGACAAATCGATAATCGACAGGCGCCGATGACCAAGGGCCACCTTCTGCGCATACCAGGTGCCAGCGTCATCCGGTCCACGCCGCTCCAGTGCCGGCAGCATGCGCTCCATCAGGCCGGGCGCTATCGCGGTCCCGTCGAGTCGCAGCTCACCACAGATGCCGCACATATTAGCGAGCCCCGGGCGACGACCGTCGACCATGGGCCGTAGGTCGGGGGGCCAGCGGCCGGATTATCGCGGTCTGGCAGAAACGTTCCATCTCAGTGCATCCCCGCGGTCAGCGTGTTGGCTTCGGATTCATGATCATAGCGCCGATCGACCTGTCCAACGGGTCTGAAAAGTTGCCCCTGACCCTCAGCTCTTAACCTTGCCGTAGCCCCCTCCCCCGGGCGTCTCGACGCGCAGCCGATCGCCGGGGCGCACCTCACCCTCGCATTTCGCCGGCAGGGGCCTGCCGTTGAGCATATTGACCCCCGGCTTGGCATCCCCTCCCCCCGCGCTGCCCCAGGGCGCATGGTGGCGCCGCTCGGTCAACAGCGTGAAGTGGGCCGCGCCCAGAAACTCGAACTCGCGCACCAGGCCGTCGCCACCTCGGCGCACACCGTCGCCGCCCGACCCGCGACGCAGCTGATAATGCAGGAGGCGCAGCGGAAAACGACTCTCCAAGACCTCAATCGGAGTATTCAGGGTGTTGGTCATGTGTGTCTGTCGGCCATCCAGGCCACCGCCGTGGCGACCGGCACCCATGCCCCCGCCGATCGTCTCGTAATAGTCCCAGGCGACCCCAGGGCCGGTACTGCCCATCGCCAGATTGTTCATGCTGCCATGGCTGGCCGCCGGTACGCGATCCGGGATGGCCTGGGCGAGCGCGCCCAGTACGACGTCGACCACGCGTGTGCTCGTCTCCACATTGCCAGCTGCCACCGCGGCGGGTTTGCGGGCGTTGAGAAGACAGCCCGGCGGCGCATGCAGCCCGATCGGCCGGAAGGCACCGGCACAGGCCGGCGTCTGCGGCGGCATAAGGCATCGAAACACGTAATAGACGGCCGCGGCCGCGACCGCCAGCGGACAGTTGACGTTGCCACTGACCTGCGCGGCGGTGCCGGTAAAATCGGCAGACACCTGTTGGCCAGACACCTGCAGCGTCAGGCAGATCGGTATGTCGCGATGTCCCTGGCCGTCATCATCGAGATAATCCGTGAACCGGTAGGTACCGTCGGGTATGTCGCGAAGAGACTCACGGGCCAGGCGCTCGGCATAGGCATTCAATGCGGTAATCGCGTCGGCGAACATCGCGCTGCCGTAACGTGCAATCAGTTCACCGAGTCGCGCGGCACCGGCGCGGTTGGCCGCAACCTGTGCGGCGAAGTCACCCGCCGATTCGGCACTGTTGCGGGTCGCCGCAGTGATCCGCCGCAGCTGTTCGGCGACGATCACATTGCCCCGCGCCAGATGGGTGGGTTCGATCACCACCCCCTCTTCATCGAGGCGGGACGAGATCGGCATGGACCCGGGCGACGCCGCTCCGATATCCGCATGATGGGCCCGATTGACGACAAAGGCCTGCAATCCAGAGTCCCCGAAGACCGGCGCAATCAGCGTGACATCCGGCAGATGTGTGCCGCCGAGGAAAGGATCGTTGAGCATCACCTGATCACCCGGCTGCCAATCGATGCCGGCCACGATATCCTGCATGGCGAAGGCCATGCTGCCGAGATGCACCGGGATGTGTGCCGCCTGCGCGCACAATTGACCGGATGCGTCGAACACCGCACATGAGAAGTCCAGGCGATCGCGGATATTCGGCGAGAAAGCGGCATTCCGCAGCACCAGTCCCATCTCCTCGCATACGGCATCGAGGCGGCTGGCAAAGATACTCAGGCTCGCGGGTGTCATGAACTCCTCGCCTCTACTGGCGACAGGTCCACCACCTTAGCCTGAAAAGGTCGCCGCCCATCCAGCGTTTTCTGCGCTACTGCCGCCGATCCGCGATTTGCCCAGACCGACGCAGGCCGACTAGAATCCGCCGCGCCCGGTGTGTACCAGACCCGATCCAAGACCTCCAGCGGAGTCCGCACGATGAATATCTTGAAAAATCCCTGGCAGACCGCTGGCGCAGGTGTCGTCCTGGCCGTCATCCTGAACGTCCTGCTCGGGGGTGGTGGCGGCATCAACGGTCTGCAGATTGTCACCTGGATCCATGTGGTATTCGGCGTAATGTGGATCGGGCTCCTCTACTACTTCAATTTCGTGCAGGTGCCCGCGGTTAACATCGCGCTCGCCGAAAGCGACCCCGGACCCGCGGCGATCAACAAATACGTCGCGCCGCGGGCCTTGCTGTACTTCCGCTGGGCCGCACTGCTGACCTGGCTGACCGGCCTGAGCGCGCTGGCGCAGCTCGGCGGCGGCATTCAGGGTATCGTCGACGCCTTTATGCTGCGCAACGGCATGGCCGTCATAGGCATGGGCTCCTGGCTGGGAACTATCATGCTGTTCAATGTCTGGGTGCTGATCTGGCCGAATCAACAGAAGATCCTCGGTCTGATACCAGCCACGGCAGAAGCGGTGGCCCGGGCCAAGGTGACGGCGCTGAACGCCTCGCGCATCAATACCATGCTGTCGATCCCGATGCTGATGGCAATGACGGGCTATATGCACGGGCTGCCCTTTTGACGGACAATGCCGGGTTTGTCAGTGTCTCCCCGTATAGCTCGGGCCGGCTGGCCATGTCGCACTTCCGCATCTGCCGCGCGGTTGAAAGCATCACCGTCCCGTCCATAGAATCCTGATTGAACCAAGGTGGGCTAACGCCCCACTCACCAAGCCGACCAAGGAGTTTTCAGATGGCGCACGAACTACCCGCCCTGCCCTATGCGATGAACGCCCTCGAACCCGTGATCTCTCAGGAGACACTGGAGTATCACTATGGCAAGCACCACAACACCTATGTCACCAACCTGAACAACCTGATACCGGGTACCGAGTTCGAGGGCATGTCGCTGGAAGACATCGTCAAGAAGTCGTCCGGTGGCATGTTCAACAATGCCGCCCAGGTGTGGAATCACACCTTTTACTGGCACTGCCTCAGCCCCAACGGCGGTGGCGAGCCGAGCGGCGCGCTGGCCGATGCGATCAATAGCGCCTTTGGTTCCTTCGAGGAGTTCAAAGCGGCATTCAGCAAATCCGCGGCGACCAATTTTGGTTCCGGCTGGACCTGGTTGCTGAAGAATCCTGACGGCAGCGTTGAAATCGCCAATACATCCAATGCCGCCACGCCAATCGCCGAAGGCAAGACCGCGCTGCTGACGTTCGACGTCTGGGAACACGCCTACTATATCGACTATCGCAACGCGCGCCCGAAGTACCTCGAGGAGATCTGGAAGATCGTCAACTGGGACTTCGTGTCGAACAATTACGCCGGCTGAGGCCAGCCCTCTTTGCAGATACCCACCCGGCCTCGGCCGGGTTTTTCGTTCCCGGCGCGCGACTTGCCAGGGATAAAAACACTTGCTACATTCCCGCCCTTGCCGCGCCAAGTGCGCGCACAGCGGCGGAGGCGGTCCCCGTAAACCGGGACTGCCTCTTTGTTTTTTTGAGGCGCGGACAGCTTTCCGCTATTTCGTTTCTGGACCACCGAGCACGCCTTTTCCCCAAAGGCGAGTAGCAGCCGATGACCCACTCCCTAATGAGCACCTACCGACGTCTGCCCGTGACATTCGCACACGGCGAAGGTGCGCTGCTGTGGGATACAGACGGCAAGGAATACCTCGATGCGCTGAGCGGGATCGCGGTGTGCAATCTGGGGCATGCTCATCCCAGGGTGACCGCGGCGCTCTGCGAACAGGCCGCCCGCCTGGTACATACCTCTAACATCTATAACATTGCCGAACAGGAGGCGTTGGGTGATGTCCTTACCGGTCTCGCCGGGATGGAGTCGGCCTTTTTCGGTAATTCAGGCGCCGAGGCGAACGAGGCCGCGATCAAGCTCGCGCGGCTGTATGGTCACCGCAAGGGCATCAAGGCGCCGGCAATCGTCGTCATGGAAAACAGCTTCCACGGCAGGACCCTGGCAACGCTGAGTGCCACAGGCAGCCGCAAGGTACAGGCGGGTTTCGAACCACTGGTGCAGGGTTTCGTCCGGATCCCCTACGGGGATCTCCAGGCACTGCAGACCGTGGCAGATCACCAACCCGATGTGGTCGCTGTTTTGATCGAACCGATTCAGGGAGAAGGCGGCATCAACCTGCCCCCAGCCGGCTTTCTTCCCGGCGTGCGTGAGGTTTGCAGCACCAAGGGCTGGCTGATGATCCTGGATGAGATCCAGACCGGCATGGCGCGTACCGGCAGGCCCTTCGCCTACCAGCACTACGATCTCAAGCCCGATGTCATGACGGTCGCCAAGGCCCTTGCCAACGGCGTCCCAATCGGCGCCTGTATGGCGCAAGGCGAAGCGGCCGCGCTTTTCTCACCGGGAAATCACGGCTCGACCTTCGGCGGCAACCCGCTGGCCTGCGCCGCGGCGCTGGCGGTATGCGGGGTCATCGATGAGCAGCGTCTGTCGGAGACGGCCGGCAATCTGGGAGAGCGTATTCTCGGCGGCTTGCAGGAGGCGCTCGCCGATGTCAGCGGCGTGATTGAGGTCCGCGGCCAGGGTCTGATGATAGGCGTCCAGCTCGATCGGCCATGTGGCGATCTGGTTAGCGCGGCGCTGCGCGACGGCCTGTTGATCAATGTGACGGCCGAGACGGTGATCCGATTGCTACCGCCGCTGGTCATGAGTGAGGTACAGGCCGATCTGCTCATCGCCAAGCTCAGCGCCCTGGTGGCTGATTTTCTTGCCCACCATTGATTCGCCGCGCGAGGTCACGGCATGACGAAACCCGAGCAACCCCGGCATTTTCTTACCCTGATGGACCTCAGCCCCGAGGAATTGAGGGGACTGATCGCGCGTGCCAGTGAGTTCAAGCAGATGCAGCGCACCGGGACGCAGCATACGCCATTGCAGAACAGGGTACTGGCGATGATCTTCGAAAAGAGTTCCACCCGAACCCGGGTCTCGTTTGAGGCCGGCATGGCCCAGCTCGGCGGCTCTGCGATGTTTCTTTCGCCGCGCGACACTCAACTTGGCCGCGGCGAACCCATCGAGGATACCGCGCGTGTGCTATCGCGCATGGTCGACTGCGTAATGATCCGAACCTTCGCGCACAGTGACGTCGAGACCTTCGCAGCGCACTCGCAAGTGCCGGTCATCAATGGCCTGACCGACCGCTGCCACCCCTGCCAACTCCTGGCAGATATGCAGACCTACGTCGAACATCGCGGTGACATCGCGGGCAAGACGGTAGCCTGGGTCGGCGACGGCAACAATATGTGTCACTCCTACATCGAGGCCGCTCAGCGGTTGGATTTCAGTCTGCGCATCGCCTGCCCGGAAGGCTACGATCCGGAATCGGCGATGCTTGAGCCTGCAGGCGCTCGCTGCGAGATCATCCGCGACCCCCAGCGTGCCGTGGCTGGCGCAGACCTGGTGGTCACCGACACCTGGATCAGCATGGGTCAAGAAGAAGAGAAGGCACGTCGCGAGAAGGCCTTCGCCGGCTACCGTGTCGATCGGCCGATGATGCAGCGTGCCGCACCGGAGGCGCTGTTTCTGCATTGCCTGCCGGCCTACCGCGGCAAGGAGGTCACGGCTGACGTCCTCGATGCGCCGGACAGCGTCGTGTGGGACGAGGCGGAGAACCGCCTGCATGCGCAAAAGGCCCTGCTGGAGTTTCTGCTGCACCCATGAACCGCCGGCACCACGCAAACATTAGCGATGCCACTGCTCAAGGTTGAAGATGTCAGCGCCGGCTATGGCGCCGCACACGTCATTCAGTCGCTGACGTTTATTGTAAATCGGGGCGAAATCGTCAGTCTGCTGGGGCCCAGCGGTTGCGGCAAGACCACCGCATTACGTGCAATTGCGGGTTTCGAGCCGATCAGCAAGGGCCAGATCCTCATCGCCCAGAAGCCGGCCTCGGCACCCGGCATGACGATACCCCCCGAGCAGCGCTCGATCGGCATGGTGTTTCAGGATTTCGCCCTGTTCCCGCACCTGACGGTCGCCGACAACATTGCGTTCGGCCTGCGCAAGTTGGCGGCTGTCGACCGTCGGGTCCAGGTGAGACACCTGCTCGATGCAACCGGACTCGGCGGCATGGGCAAACGCTATCCCCATGAACTGTCCGGCGGGCAGCAGCAGCGGGTCGCCCTGGCCAGGGCGTTGGCACCGCGCCCGACCCTGCTGCTGATGGACGAGCCCTTCTCCAATCTCGATGTCGAACTGCGCGAACGCCTGAGCGTCGAGGTACGTGACCTGCTCAAGTCCGAGGGCATCAGCGGCATCCTCGTAACGCACGACCAGCATGAGGCATTCGCGGTATCGGACAAGGTTGGGGTGATGCGCGACGGCCAGATTCTGCAGTGGGACACGCCGTATAACCTGTACCATCAACCCAGCGAGCGGTTTGTCGCGGATTTCATCGGTCAGGGGCGCTTCATCCCCGGCATCGTGCGAACCCCCCAGGCGTTTGAGACGGAGCTCGGCCTGTTGCACGGCAACCGCGCCTGCAGTCAGGCGATCGGCACCAAGGTGGAGATACTGATCCGGCCCGACGATCTGGTGCCGGACGACCATGGCGAGATTGAAGGCAAGGTGAGAGACAAGGCATTCAAGGGTGCGGAAATCCTCTACACACTGGAATTGCCGACCGGAACGCGCCTACTATCGCTGTTTCCGAGTCATTATCATCACCACCTCGGCGACATAGTGCGCGTCAGGATGGATGCCGAGCATTTGATCTGCTTCCCCGGCTAAAACTTCAGCAGCACGGAATCGATATCAGTGAAGAAAATCGTCACGCTTTGTCTCATATTTCTCAGCGCCACGGTATTCGCGCAAACGGCCTACGTCACCGACGAGTTCAAGATCACGCTGCGCAGCGGCGAGAGCGCGACCCACCGAATTCTGCGCATGGTGACCACCGGTGAACGTGTTACCGTGCTTTCGAGCAACCCTGAAACCGGATACAGCAAAGTCCGAACCAGCGGCGGTGCCGAGGGTTTCGTGCTTACCCGACAGCTGGTAGATCAACCCGTCGCGCGCGACCGGCTGGCAGCTGCCGAGGCCGAGGTCAACGCTCTCAAGGCGGCCCCCGGCGAACTCAGCAGCCGCCTGGCCCAGTTGCTCGAAAAGCATAAGGCACTGATGCGGGAACACGAAGAGCTGAAGCGGGCCAAGACCCAGGTCGACCAGGAGTTTGCTGCCCTGAAGCGGACGGCGAGCAATACGGTGCGCATCGCCAATGAGCGCAATGAGCTGCGCAAGCAGGTCGCGTCCATGACCCGCGATGTGGAAGACGTCAAACAGCAGAACCGGGAACTGGAGAACAAGACCGCGCAGAATTGGTTCCTGATCGGGGGCGGCGTCGTGGTCGGCGGCATCCT
>JAHEJD010000008.1 GCA_024639005.1 Chromatiaceae bacterium
AGTGGTGGGCCCTGGAGGACTCGAACCTCCAACCAAGGGATTATGAGTCCCCTGCTCTAACCATTGAGCTAAGGGCCCGAGAACAGGGCCGGATCATAACAAAAAGGCCGGAATTACCGGCCTTTTTGTTGGCTGACGCTCGGCGGTCCGAGTCACTCTCCGTCGAGGAAGCTGCGGAGCTTGTCGGAGCGGGAAGGGTGGCGCAGTTTTCGCAGCGCCTTGGCCTCAATCTGGCGAATTCGCTCGCGGGTTACGTCGAACTGCTTGCCGACTTCTTCCAGCGTGTGATCCGTGTTCATATCGATGCCAAATCGCATGCGCAGCACCTTTGCTTCACGCGAGGTAAGGCCGGCGAGCATGTTTTGAGTGGCTTCGGCCAGCCCTTCCATGGTGGCCGAATCGACAGGTGATATCGCCTGCTGATCCTCGATGAAGTCACCGAGATGCGAATCTTCGTCGTCACCTATCGGCGTCTCCATGGAGATCGGCTCCTTTGCGATCTTGA
The DNA here is from genome assembly GCA_024639005.1 of Chromatiaceae bacterium. Lineage (GTDB taxonomy): Bacteria > Pseudomonadota > Gammaproteobacteria > Chromatiales > Chromatiaceae > Thiosocius. The sequence continues at coordinate 506 of JAHEJD010000008.1, forward strand.
GCACTTTACGGACTTTATCTTCCGGCATCTCCATGCGTTCGGCCAGCTCCTCTGGCGTGGGTTCGCGTCCCATCTCTTGAATCATTTGCCGCGAGATACGGTTGAGCTTATTGATCGTCTCAATCATGTGAACCGGTATGCGGATGGTGCGCGCCTGATCGGCGATGGAGCGGGTAATCGCCTGCCGAATCCACCAGGTGGCATAGGTCGAAAACTTGTAGCCGCGGCGATATTCGAATTTGTCCACCGCTTTCATCAGTCCGATATTGCCTTCCTGAATCAGATCGAGGAACTGCAGACCGCGGTTGGTGTACTTTTTCGCAATCGAGATCACCAGGCGCAGGTTCGCCTCGACCATCTCCTTCTTCGCGCGGCGTGCCTTCGCCTCGCCGATTGACATCCGACGATTTATCTCTTTGACGTCGCTGATGGAGAGTCGGCAAAGCTCCTCGACCTCGGCTAACTTGCGCTGCCCGCGCATTATCTCTTCGCTGCGTGCCTCGAGGTTGCCGGCATAGGGCTTCTTGGCCTTGATCTGTTCGGCCACCCAACTGAGGTTGGTCTCGTTTTTCGGGAATGACGCAATGAATTCCCGCCGCGGCATGCCGCACTCGTTCACGGAGATGTCCAGGATCATCCGCTCCTGCTCGCGGATGCGGTTGACGACACGGCGCAGTGTGTCGGTAAGCTCGCTGAACAGCTGCGGTATAAGCCGGAACTCAAGGAACGCAGTGACGGTCTTTTCGCAACATTTCTGCGATTTCGCGCTATTGCCAGACTTGTCGAGCTCGCGCCTCCAGGCCTTGAACTGTTTATGCAGCTCATTGACCTTCTCTGCGACTAGCTCGGGATCCAATCCGTTGTCTTCCGGCTCGTCGCTGGTGCTGTCGCCGTCACCACCGGTACTATTGTCCGTTTTGTTGGTGACATCGGCGACCGTTTTCGCAGGCTTTGGGATAGTATCCCCAATATCCGGGAGGGCAAAGCCGACGATCACATCAGTCAGGCGGGCGTCTCCCTGACCGACAAGGTCAAATTGCTGGATCAGCATTTCTACGGTAGCCGGGAAGGCCGCCAGCGCCGCGCTGACCTGATTGAGACCGTCCTCAATTCGACGTGCGATCCGTAACTCGCCCTCGCGGGTCAGCAGTTCGACGGTGCCCATCTCGCGCATGTACATCCGCACTGGATCGGTCGTGCGGCCGAACTCACTGTCTACAGTAGCTAGCGCGGCTGCCGCGGCTTCTGCTGCATCGTCGTCGGCGGACACAGCATTGTCGGACAAGGTCTGGTCGTCGGATTCCGGTGCCGTCTCGTGCACAGAAATTCCCATGTCGTTGATCATGCGCACGATGTCTTCTATCTGCTCGGGATCGACGATCGAATCGGGCAGATGATCGTTGACCTCGGCGTAGGTCAGGAATCCTTGCTCCTTGCCTTTCGCGATCAGGTCTTTGATGCTGGATTGCTGCTGTTGGCGGTCCATCTGGATCCTCAATGTTGGGCGCGACGGCCTCGACGCCGGCTGGAAAAAGCGGCGCGAAGGCAAAAAATTTAATCAAGCATGATAGCAGTCAAGCTCGCCTTTTTCCAGGCTAGCGTTAACCCACGATTAGGCAGAGAGGGGGCGGTAAAGTTCCCTAAGTCGTTGTTTTTCCTCTTGTGTCAATGGTGTCTCTCGGCTCTTGGCGAGCAGCGACTCGCGCTCGACCCGGCGCTGTTCGTCGCTCAGTGCGCGCAGCGTTCCCAGAAATTGGTCGGGCGCGTCTTCCGGGATACCGAGGTCGAGCACCGTTAACCGGGCGAGGTGCTGGCGGGTCGTGGTGTCCTCGCAGCGCTCGACCAGCGCTGCACTGTGGATCGACGGGTTAGCACGTGCGGTCTCGAGCAACTCCTGAAGCAGGACGATCCCTGGTGAATCCAGCTTCTCCCAACCCCCAGGCAACTCGAGTTGGGCCAGTTCCGGGTGCTGTACGAGCAGGGCGACGGCGCGGCGGATCGGCGGAATACTACCCTGTGGGCGGCGGATCGGCCGCCGTCCGCTCGGTGTGCGGGAACTTGGCGACGCCGAAAGGCCGATGCGTTCCCGCAAGGCCTGTCGCATCATGTCGCGAAATACGCTCGGAGGCAGTCGTTCCACCAACGGTCGTGCCAGTTCGCCCAGGCGCGCGCGGCCATCCAGGGTCTGCATGTCGACCTGGGAGGCGAGATTCTCGAACAGGAACTCGGAGAGCGGGAGCGCTTGGCCGATCATGTCGCGGAACGGCTCGCCGCCGATGCGACGTACCAGGCTGTCCGGATCATCGCCGTCAGGAAGAAATAAGAAGCGTGCCTGGCGACCGTTACGCATCAGCGGCAGCGCGGTCTGCAGGGCCTTCCACGCGGCGTCACGCCCGGCGCGATCGCCATCGAAACAGAATACGACCTCGGGCGCCGCGCGATAGAGTTTTTCCAAATGGTCGGTTGTCGTCGCGGTGCCGAGCGTTGCAACCGCGATGCGGATACCAAACTGCGCGAGCGCGACCACGTCCATGTAGCCCTCCACCACCAGCAGCCGGTCGGGATTGGCATCTGCCTGTCGTGCTTCGTACAACCCGTACAGCTCTCGGCCTTTATGGAAAACGGGGGTCTCCGGTGAATTCAGGTATTTGGGTTTGCCGTCACCAAGAAGGCGTCCGCCGAAACCCACGACGCGGCCGCGGGCATCGCGGATCGGAAAGACAATGCGTTCACGCAGGCGGTCGTAGCGCTTGCCGTCCTGCTCGGTGATGAGTCCGGCCTCGCGCAAGTGGCGGATTTGAGCCTCGTCATCGCCCAAAGCGTCCAGCAGGTTGTCCCAGCCGGGCGCTGCCCAGCCTAGCCGAAAGCCAGCTGCGATTTCACCGCTTACGCCGCGTGCGCGCAGATACTCGACCGCGCGCGCTGACTGAGGATGATTGCGCAGCTGTTGAGCGAAATACTGCGTCGCACGTTCGAGAATCTCGTATAGAGGGCGATGGTCCGGGCCCTGCGCAAATCCTGTCTCGCGGGGCACATCCAGACCCAATGAGGAGGCCAGTTCCTCGACTGCCTCCGGGAAGCTCAGGCGGTCGTACTCCATCAGGAAACTGATCGCGCTGCCGTGCGCGCCACAACCGAAGCAGTGATAGAACTGCTTTGTCGGACTGACAGTGAAAGAGGGTGTTTTCTCGTTATGAAAGGGACAACAAGACTGATACTCGCGGCCGGCCTTTTTTAGGGGGATACGGCGGCCAATGACGTCTACGATATCAGCCCGGGTGAGCAGTTCGTCGATGAAGTGCTGGGGAATGGCGCCGGGCATGGTGCAAGCCTAGCATGCGCTTGCAGAGGTCGGATCAGCCCAGCTTCTGCTTGACCAGGCCGCTTACCATGCCGACATCGGCGCGGCCCTGTACCTGTGGTTTGACGACGCCCATCACCTTGCCCATGTCGCGCATCGATCCGGCTGCTGTCTCGGCGATCGCCGCATCGATGATCGCGACGATCTCAGGCTCTGTAAGCGCTGCTGGCAGGAACTCCTGGATGACCTCGATTTCGCCGGCCTCTTGTGCGGCCAGGTCGTCCCGTCCGGCCTCGGAATACTGCTGAATTGAGTCTCGGCGCTGCTTCACCATCTTGTCCAGCACGGCCAGGATCTGGCTGTCATCGAGCTCGATGCGCTCGTCTACCTCGCGTTGCTTGATGGCCGCGAGCATCAGCCTAACAACGCCCAGACGCGCCTTCTCGCGGCCCTTCATGGCGGCCTTCATCTCGTCTGTAAGCCGTTGCTTCAACATCTGCGGGACGATCAGTAGAGGCGTTCGAATCGGCGGCTGTCGCGGCTGGCCTTTTTTTGCCAACGTTTGACGGCGGCGGCGGCCTTGCGCTTCCGCTCCCAGGTGGGCTTTTCGTAGAATTCGCGGCGGCGAACTTCGGCCAGGACTCCGGCCTTCTCGCAAGAGCGCTTGAAACGGCGCATGGCGACTTCGAAGGGTTCGTTTTCTTTGACTCGTACGTGCGGCATTGCTTCCTCTATTTGATCGATCAGTTAACATATCGGGTTGTACTGTCGTGACAACCCTTAGGGTGACGGGCCGTAAGGGCGCAAAATGGTAATCCCTCGCTCGACGAAATGCAAAATTTTCAATGACATGACGGCGATTCGGTAGCATGCGGGTACTGGGGATCGAGACATCCTGCGACGAGACCGGGGTCGCGGTTTACGATAGTAGGCACGGACTACTTGGCCATACGGTCTACAGCCAGATCCCGTTACACAGCGGTTTTGGCGGTGTTGTGCCGGAGCTGGCCTCGCGCGACCACGTTCGTAAGCTGGCACCGATGGTTGATGCGCTGCTCACCGAGGTGCAGTCCACCGCAAGGGACATTGACGCGGTTGCCTACACGGCCGGCCCTGGCCTCGCCGGCGCGCTGCTGGTCGGTGCGGCGTTTGCGCGCAGTCTGGCCTGGGCATGGGATGTGCCGGCGCTGGGCATACACCACATGGAAGGCCATTTGCTCGCCCCGATGCTCGAGGACCCGGCGCCGACATTTCCATTCGTCGCGTTGCTGGTCTCCGGTGGGCACACCCAGCTGGTGCAGGTCGCCGACGTTGGCGCCTACGAATTGCTCGGCGAATCGGTCGACGATGCAGCGGGCGAGGCGTTTGACAAGACGGCCAAGCTGCTCGGCCTAGGCTATCCGGGAGGCCCTGCATTGGCTGCGCTGAGCCGGCACGGTGATCCCGCGCGCTTCCGCTTTCCACGCCCGATGACTGGCCGTCCCGGGCTTGACTTCAGTTTCTCCGGTCTCAAGACCTTCGCCTTGACCACACTGCAGCAACAGTCGGAGCAGACGCCGCCATCGCAGCGTGAAAAGCTGCACGCCGATATTGCCAGGGCCTTCGAGGACGCCGTCGTCGACACACTGGCGATAAAGTGTCGGCGTGCCATCGAGCAGACAGGGAGCAGGGCGTTGGTCATGTCCGGTGGCGTCAGCGCCAACCAGGCCTTGCGTGCTCGAGTGGACGGCTTGATGCAGGAACTCGGCGGACGGGCCTATTACCCGCGCGCTGAATTATGCACAGATAATGGCGCCATGATCGCTTATGCGGGCTGGCAACGCCTGCGCGCCGGTCAGCATGACGATCTCCGCTTCGACATCCAGCCGCGCTGGTCACTGCAGGAATTGGGCTCTGGCGGTTAGCCCGCCACCGTAGCTCAGTCGCCCTGCTGCTTGGAAATGCGCCCTTCGTTGCCGGCCAACAGATTCTGAATGTTGCTACGGTGACGCCAGATCAACAGCATCGTGATCAACACCTGCATGATAACCAATTCGGGGGCAGGCCAGATCAGCCAGATGTACAGCGGCGCCAGTAACATCGAGATCAATGCCGCCAGCGAGGAGATATTCGCCACCTTGGCCATGAACAGCCAGGTGAGAGCGACGGCTGAGCCGATCATCCAGTCCAGGCCGAACTGCACACCCAGTGCCGTGGCCACCCCTTTGCCACCTTTGAATCCAAAAAAGACCGGGTAAAGGTGGCCGAGAAAGGCGGCCATGCCGACCAACGCCAGCACCAGCACCGGGCGATCGAGCAGATGACAGACCACGACCGGGAGGAGGCCCTTGATGCTGTCGCCTAGCAGGGTCACGACGGCCGACTTTCTTCCGCCGATGCGCAAGACATTGGTGGCGCCCGGGTTGCTCGATCCCTGGGTTCGAGGATCGGGCAGCCCCGCAAGGCGACATACGATTACCGCGCTGGAGATGGACCCCAGCAGGTAAGCTGCGATAACGAGTACGAAGTCCAGCATGGACAAACGGATCTCCGAGCGACGTCGAAAGTCTGCTTTCTATGCAGTGCCGATTGCTGGGTGCGCAGCCCGTATGGACTGCGACGATACGACACCTATGAGACAGTAGCGCGGCGTCACGGTCAAGGATACGACCTGCTAACATGTGCGCATCCTTGCAACCGGCAGGCTGGTATGGACATCGTCTATTTGCGTGATTTGCGAATCGACACCGTGATCGGCATCTACGGCTGGGAGCGACGCATCCGCCAAACTCTGGTTTTCGACCTCGAGATGAGCGCTGATATAGCCCGTGCAGCGGCTTCTGATGCGATTGAGGACACCTTGAATTACAAATCGGTGGCCAAACGTCTGATTCAGTTTGTTGGTGAGAGTGAATTTCAGTTGGTCGAGACCCTCGCCGAGCGCTGCGCCGAGATTATTCGTGAGGAATACGGCGTGCGCTGGGTGCGCCTCACCTTGAACAAGAAAGGTGCCGTTCGCGGTGCCAGCGACGTGGGGGTCACTATCGAGCGCGGAGAACGCTTCTAATGCCGAGATGCTGGGTCAGCATCGGCAGCAATATTCAGCCCGAGGAGAACATTCGCGCAGCACTCGCGGAGCTGCATGAGGCGTTCGGCGACATCGTAGTATCGCCGCTATATGAAACCGAGGCCGTGGGCTTTCCCGGGGACGACTTCCTCAATCTGATCGTCGGTTTCGAAAGCGACTTGCCGCCGGGCAGGCTGCATGATCTGATGCGTGCGATTGAGGATCGTCACGGACGCCAGCGTGGCGGTGAGAAGTTCTCCGCGCGCACCCTCGATCTTGATTTGTTGACCTACGGCGACGCGGTGACGGAGGACGGCGGTAAATCGCTACCGCGCGACGAAATCCTTCGTTATGCTTTCGTCCTTGCGCCGCTGACGGACGTGGCCGGTGATGAACTGCATCCGCAGCAGGGCGAGCCCTATCGCACCCTGTGGTCACGTTTTCCGGAACGCGACAAGAAAGGCCTGCGGCGGTTAGATGACCCCGCATGGTTGCAAGGGAACGCTGACTGACGGCGGTCGCTGGAACGGCAGGGAGGCTTTGTGAAGCATCCAGCACAACCTGATCCGCCACCGGTCACAAAGCCTATCGGGCGCTACATTCTTTATTTCGTCGTTTTGATTATCGGCTATTTCTTGCTTGGAATGGCCGGTCTGCAGTTGCAGTCCGCGCAGACGGGTGTGACCCCGCTGTGGCCGGCTTCAGGATTTGCCTTTGCCATGGTCTATTGGTTCGGTTTGAGCCTGGCTTTCGCGATTCTACCGGCGATGTGGATACTCGCTTGGGTGGTCGATGTGCCCTTCGGCGCGGCAACGTTGTCGGCCGTGGGCAGCATGCTGGAGGTCGGAGTGCCGGCGTACCTGGTGCGCCGTCTCGCAGTCGATCCCGGCCTGCCCCACTTGCGTGATGCGCTACTGTTCGTAGCGACTGGCCCGTTGCTGGGCCCACTGCTGAGCGCCACCGCGGGCAGCCTGGCATTTCACTTCTTCGGCAACAGCCTTTTCGATTCCGTGCGTCTGTGGCTATTGTGGTGGCTGGGCAACAGTCTGGGTTTTCTGCTCTTGGGCAGCTTCGGTCTGGTAATCGGCGCCAGAGCTTCTTTGCGGCTCGAGCGAAAGACCCTGATTGCGGTGCTGGTGGCCGGTGCGGCGGTAATCGTGATCACCGCGGTTGGCATGCTCCAGGTCGAGACCGTTACCTCACCGTTGGTGTTGTACCTGCTGATTCCGGTATTCGTCCTGGCGGCGCAGCGCGGTGATCAGTATGCGATCCTGTTGCTTGGCGTAGTCGCGATGGTCGTGATGCTGCTGTCTGCTGTCTGGTTGCCGCCGCAAAGCCTCGCCCAGACCGAGCTGGGGATTCTCTACCTGGACGTCAGCCTGCTTTGGGTTGTGGTGTTTACCGGCATGATCATCAGCATCGCCCGCCAGGAGACGCAGGCGTATGAACAGGCAGCCTGGCTAGCAATGCACGATCCGCTCACTCGCTTGTTTAATAGGTATGCCTTCATGGATCGGCTGGAGGCGCTGTTGTCAGGCCAGCCTGAAGAGGTCAGTCGGGTGCTGCTTCTACTCGACCTCGATCGTTTCAAGGATCTTAACGATGCCGAAGGGCATCGCGCCGGCGATCAGGTGCTGCGCGAAGTTGGTATGTTGCTGAATCGCGAAGTAAGACCGCAAGATAGTGTGGCGCGCCTTGGCGGCGACGAATTTGCCGTCATTCTGGAAGACTGCGAGCTATTGGACGCCTGTGCCATTGCAGAGAACATTCGTGGTGCAATCGAGCGTTTTGAGTATCGAGGCGCGCACGGTATCCGCCGGGTTGAGGCGAGCGTCGGCCTTGTCAAACTGAACAGGCGGCATACAACGCCCGAGGATGTGGTGCATGATGTCGAAACTGCCTGCTATGCGGCAAAGCGCGCTGGCCGCAATCGGATGTGGGTGCATGACGATCATGGCGAGGAGTCCGAGGCTTAGCCTGCAAATCTCACCGTTTTTCGTTGCGAGGGTGTCGAGACGCCGCCATGGCGGGGCGCACGCAGTGAAAGACGGTGAAGGCGTAGCTGACACTACGTCGAATCGGCTGTTAAAGAGTATGCCCCGTTAGGGCGAGTGTATCGCCGCCCGCAGCAGGAAATCGGTGAGATTCGCAGGCTAACACTATTGCTGAACGCTGCGCCCGCCGTCGACGGCCAGTATTTGGCCGGTGACGCAGTCCGGCCCCGTCACCATGAACATCACGGCTTCGGCAATCTGTTGGGCGCCTGCGGGTCTGCCCATTGGGATTCGTTTGAGTATCTCCCGTTTGGCGGCGTCTGCCATATATCCCTCTGGCCACAGCGCGGCGCCGGGTGAGACGCCGTTGACTCGGACCTCCGGTGCTAGGTCGCGCGCGAGCGCCTTGACCATCATCGCGTTGGCCGCCTTTGCCATACAGTACACAGGGTGGTCGGCATGCGGCCGCTCGGCGTAGATGTCGACGAGATTGACGATACAGCCTTTAGTCTTGCGCAGTTCCGGCGCTGCGGCCTGGCAGAGGAAGAACGGCGCACGGGCATTGCTGCCGAACAGGTCATCCCAATGCGCTGTGGTAGCCTCGTCAAGTGGCGTAGGATAATAGCTGGACGCGTTGTTAATCAGGACATCCAGACCGCCGGCGAAGCCCAGAGTGTCCTCTATCAGGCATGACCAGGAAAGCGGGTCATTGAGGTCAGCCTGTGCAGTCGTCGCCGAATTTTCGCGTATCGCGAGCAGTTCGTCGCGCAGCGCGGCCGCGGGTGCCGCGGAGTTTCGATAATGGATCACGACGCGGGCACCTGCGGCATGCAGGTGGCGCACGATGCTCGCCCCGAGTCGGGCGGCACCACCGGTTACCAGCGCGGTCTTTCCCCGCAGTTCAGTCGTGTGTCGCAAATCGCTTTCCTCAGTCGTACGGTCCCGATACATGCGACACTATCAACGTCTAGCCTGCGGCGCCTCAACCTTTCGCACGGAGCTGTATTTTTGCGGATTCCCGATCTCTCAGACGCCGAGACCGCGTTGCTCGATGAGATGCGTGTACTTCTGTCGGATGCGATTCTGGCGCATGAGGGTTCGTTGCCTTTCGACCGCTACATGGAGCTGGCGCTGTACGCGCCCGGACTGGGTTATTACCTGAATGGCCGCAGGAAGTTCGGCGAGTCCGGTGACTTCATCACCGCACCTGAGGCCTCGCCACTGTTCAGTCGCTGTCTGGCGCACCAGGTGGCCGAGTGCCTGGAAAAATGTGGCGGCGCAGCGGTCCTGGAGATCGGTGCAGGTTCCGGGCGCATGGCCGCCGAAATGCTGGCCCAGCTCGAACTGCTGCATGGCCTGCCGCAACGCTATCTGATTCTCGAACTCAGCGCGGCCCTGCAGAAAGAGCAGCGCGCCGTACTGGCGTCTCTTGTGCCTCATCTTCTGTCACGTGTCGAATGGCTGAAACGACTGCCTGATCCGGGGTTGACCGGCGTGATAGTTGCCAACGAACTGTTGGATGCCATGCCGGTGCATCGTTTTCGACGCAATGTAGGGTCTTGGCAGGAGCTTTCCGTGGGTCTCCAAGATCATGTGCTGGTTGACCGATGGAGGTCCCTGCAGACGCCGGGCATCGCCGAGCGTCTGCAGGCACTGTGGCCGGATGAACGCATAGTCGCTGAAGGATACACCTCCGAAATCAACCTGCGCCTTCGTCCATGGATGCGCGCGGTATCGGAAACCCTCCAACGAGGCTATTTGATCCTTATCGATTATGGTTATACGCAGCACGAGTACTATCACCCCGAACGACGCCAGGGGACATTTATCTGTCACTTCCGCCATCGTGCATTCAGCGACCCGTATTTTCTCCCCGGATTGCAGGACATGACCGCTAACGTTGATTTCACAGCGCTAGCGAGCGCTGGGCTGGAGGCTGGGTTTGCGCTGGCCGGCTTCACTACCCAAGCGCATTTTCTGATCGACAACGGTCTCGATCGGCTGATGGGCATATCAGATCCGTCTGATGTCCGGCGGCATGCCGAAATGGTTCAGGGTGCGAAAAGACTGACCCTGCCTAGCGAGATGGGTGAGCGCTTCAAGGTCTTGGCCCTGGTGCGGGGCGCCGATAGTGAGTTGACCGGGTTTTGCTCGAGAGATCTGCGTGAACGCCTCTAGACCGTCGATTCTGCTATGCGGGCTCGCGCTGCTGTGCGCCTGCCAATCAAGTCCGACAAAGGATCATCCGCTACGCTCGCGTGATTTCGAAGTGACTGATGTCATCAAGGGCGATATCGATCTGGTGGCCGATATCAACGTACGCCACAGCCTCGATTATCTGCGCGAGCTGGCCCGCAAGCTCTACGTTCGTAATCCAAACCAGGTGCTGCGCGGGCGACACGCCTCGCAGAAGGCTGCCCTCAATGCGCTATTTGGCCCGCGTCGCCTGAAATACTATCCAGGCCTGGAGGGCAAGAGATCGGCAGCAGCCATCAGCCTGGCTTTCGAGGGGCACTATCGCGGCGATCGTGTGGCGGCCTTCATCGAGGGTATGCGAACCATGCTGCTTGATGCCTATGGCGGTAAGAGTCGTTTCTACCTGCACGACGTTTTCGACCCGCAGAAGCTCTATTTTCTCGCGCGCAATTTTGAGACGGCATTCTGGAAGCTCGGCCACGACCGTGATCTCAACGGCCAGCTTTACTTGTACAGCAACTCGTTCAAGGGGGGTGGCGATCTCAGCTTTGAGCGCCTAGCCGGCAAGCTGATCGGCCTACAGGATCATATGGCGCAGATCGTTGCGGAGACCACCAATCGACAGATAAAAAATGTACTGCAAGGCGTCGTCTCGACGGTGTTCTTTCCTATCTGACCGCCGTTGCCGCCAGGCTGGCCCGTCAGCGTTGGCTGATGCGCCGAAGCCGATCTAGGCGCCCGCTCTTGCCGCCCTGGGCGAGAAAACGCGGCGCAGCGTTTTCCAGCGAGGTGGCGGTGACGCCGAGCAAGCCAAGGCCGTCCTGCCGACACACACTCGGCGTCTGCAGTGAAAGATAATTGTCGGGCGTAAAGGGTTGACCGGGAAAGTACTGGAGGATTGACGCCTGCAGGCGGGCTGCCCAGTCGGGTAGCCGCACGATGCCTTTATAGCGACCGCTGTGGTAGGCAACGAACCGAACCAGCGCTTCCAGTGTATAGCTCCTGGGGCCACAAAGTTCATAGTGATGATCAAATGCGTTGCGATCCTCGAGCGCATTTGCGAACGCCTCAGCCACATCGCCGACATAAACCGGCGAAAATTCTGCGTCGGGGCAGGCGAGTGGCAGTGGGCCGGGAATCTTAAGCAATGCAGCAAAGCGATTGAGAAAACTATCATCGGGGCCGAAGATCACTGATGGTCGGAAGGTGGTCACCGCGACCCCGGGTTTTGCGAGCATGTGCGCCCTGTTTTCGCCCTCGCCTTTGCTGCGCAGGTACTCGCTGCTGCCGGTTGCCGGGTCGGCGTTCAGCGCACCCATGTGTAACAAGCGGACGACCTTCGCGGCATGGCAGGCGTATACCACATGCTCGACCAGCTCGACGTGCATGCGGCGGAAGCTGCGTTGCCCGCCCCTGCTGTTGAGGATGCCTACCAGATGGATCACCGCATCGCAGTCCTGCAGTCCCGCAATCAGTTGAGTGCGATCGAATGGGTCGGCCTCAACCACTTCAGCGACGGTGCGTAGCTCCTGGTGGCGATGCGCATGTCGTGTGATTACCCGACACTGATAGCCGCGGTTTCGCAGATGTGTGGTGATGTGTCGGCCGACGAAGCCGGAACCACCAATCAGGGCAATGCGCTGGATACTCATGCGAAAAACTGCTGCTCCGGATCGTGCCTGCCGAGATGCCAAGTGATCGGGAAGGTTGGGCGGCCTGCCGATTTTGCCTTGCGGCGCGGCCGCGCTCAAGTGCTGTGGGGCAGGTCAGCGACGCCGGCGCAGCAGCAACAGTCTGCCCTCGCTGTCCTGCATTATCATCCTGCCGTCGCGGACTTGATAGCGATAATGCGATGTCGAACGGGTGCCTCTAGGACGCCACCAGAGTCGATAACGGTCGTAGCCGATCGTGAAATCCTGCGATCGTTCGGGCGCAACAAACAGGCGTGCGATGTTACCTTTTATGAGCACGAAACCACCCTTATTGAGTTCCCAGGCGCCGTCGAGGTAGCCGCTTGGGACGCTGCCAGAGCGCGGTACACGCCCGCCTGGATAGCCCAAGGCGCCAGGTGCGCCGGCAAAACCCGATGGCGGCCAACCGGCTGGCCCAGGCATCTGCCCAGGGCCAGGCCGCCCGCCCGCGCCGTAGATTGATGACATTCCCAGTGGGGTTCCCATACCTGGATAGCCAGTCATGCCGGTGATGCCGCCCATGCCCGGTGCCCATGACTGGCCGTAGCCGGGCAGATAGGGCACACCAAGCCGCAGCCGGCTGCGATCGATCAGGCCAAAGATCTCCATCATACGCAGCATTGCCTCGACGAAAGGATTATCGTCCGAGTAAATCGCCTGAACGGGGGCGGGTATCACGAGCGCAAGGCTGCAACACAAACAGAGGACGGGAAGTTTATTCACTGCTTGAATATGTCACAGCCGGAGGCGCCCGGTAACCTCTGTAGCTGGTCGCTTTGACAATGCATTCTCCCGCAGTTTACGCACGGCGGATTCGGAGTAAACTACGGGAGCTGGAGGATGAGCCGGGAACACAACAATGACCATGACTGAGCCACAAGTGTCCGACCGCCGCGAGGGTACCCGCGGTATGATTCGAAAACTGCTGAACGAACGCCAGGAGATGCTGGCCATGTTCTGTCGAGTTGCCGGCCTAGAGCCATACAACGACGCGAGTCCAGGTGTAGATGTCCTCCAGGAATTCTGTCAGATCTTGATCGATTATTCCGCTTTCGGTCATTTCGAGATCTATGAACGCATTGTTGCCGGCCGCGAGCGCCGTAGCCAGGTCGTTGCGGTCGCGCGTGAAGTCTACCCACGGATTGCCGAAGCCTCCGAGGTCGCTGTGGAGTTCAATGACAAATACGACGCCTCGGATCACACGCTCGATCTGCATGAGCTTGACCACGATCTCAGTAAGTTGGGGGAAGAGCTCGCCGTCCGCATTGAGATGGAAGACCACATCATCCAGGCGCTCACCTCGCGCTGACCGGCTGAAAAGCGGAGCTCCTCGACCCGCGACCGCAGGCGAATCAGAGTCACCAGCGAATGCGGCAAATACTGTCGGTGCGTAAAGGAGCGATGGCAGCGCTGGACAGGGTCCGCTACGGCCTCCTTTCGCTCACATTTGTCGGCTTTCGTCGCGGACAGATTTCACCCGGCCTCAACAATCTGCAGATAGACGTAGCCGAGCTTGAGGGTTTTTGACGAATGGCCAATGACGAACATGCAGCGACTTTCAATCCAGACCAATTGCGGGCAGAGGCCGCGGTGCGCAAGGCTGCCAATGGCGGCAATGCCGAGGCTCAGTACCGACTTGGCGTGATGTACGGCAATGGTGACGGTGTCGGCCTGGACTACGAGCAGGCCCACTACTGGTTTGAGCGGGCAGCTGCGCAGGGGCACGAGAATGCGCTTATCACTCTGGCATGGTTGTTTGCCAACGGCACCGGTGTGGTCATGGACGAGGGGCGCGCACGCGAGCTCTATATCGCGGCGGCACAGCGCGGTTCGGCAAAGGCGCAGTATGTTGTCGGTACCATGTATCGTTTTGCGCAATATGGGGCGACAAAAGACATCGCACAGGCCGTGAAATGGTACTTGAAGGCCGCCGGTCAAGACATGCCGACGGCGCAGTTCGCATTAGGTCGCATGCTGATGGAAGGTAAAGGCGTGGTGCGTGACGATGCAGCAGCAATGCAGTGGCTGTCCCTTGCTCATGTCAACGGCAGCAAGCGGGCCGAAGACTACATACAAAAACTGTTGAAACGTATGGATCCGGCCGAGGTGCGCGCAATCCGCGACCGCATGACCGAAAACGCCAAGTCAGCTGGCTGAGGCGACCGGCTTTCCGGCCTGGGCACTGCGGATCTGCTCGACATCCGGTGGCACTGGGTGTAGATGCTCGGCCAGACGCGTCGGATCCTTACCCATCCGTTTTTCATAGATCACCATGTAGGCCAAAACACGCCGCAGGTAACCCCGGGTCTCTGCAAACGGAACCAGCTCGATCCAGATGTCGGCTGGAAGTGTCTTCTCCGGTAACCAACCGGTCACCCGATGCGGTCCGGCGTTGTATGCCGCAGTCGCTAAAACCATGCTTCCGCCCAGTTTGCTCTTCACCTGCCGGAGGTAAGCACTACCTAGCGCGATGTTGGTGTCCGGCTCGAGCAGTTCGTGGCGTCGTGGCGGTGCCTGCCGGAGGACCTTGCGTGCGACGTTGCGCGCAGTGGCCGGCATCAGCTGCATCAGACCCATGGCGCCGGCATGGGAGCGCGCGTTGTTCATGAAGGCACTTTCCTGGCGCATCACTGCGAACACCCATGCATCATCGATTCCCTGGCGGCTCGCATTCTCTTCGACGAGTTCGGCGTGCTCTAACGGAAAGCGCAATTCGAGATCGTCCCAGTAGCCGGTGCGCGCCAGCGCAAAGATTGCTCGGTCATGCCAGCCTCTTTGTTCGGCGAGCTTGGCCGCGGCCTTGAGCTGTACAGGACTCATATCGCGGGTTGCGTCACGCCATTCGCGGCTGGCGCCGATGTGGCGTCTCAGCGCAGACAACTCATCGACGCGTGCTATGCCATCGAGGGCGGCAATCTGTTCGATCTGCGCCTGTGACACCGGGGTCTCGGTATGGGTGAGGTGGTAGTCGACACCGATGAGGTCGGCGGCCAGGAAGCCATAGTAGCTACGGTCTTTCGCAACCTGCTCATAAACCGCCTTCGCCGCCTTAGTTTCACCCACGCCCTCGAGAGCGCGAGCCGACCAGTACATCCAACTTTCCTGATCACGTTCGGTTCTCGGCAGATCGGCGAGCCAGCGCAGTACCTGCCGCCAATCCTCGCGGCGCAACGCGGCCCTTATCCTGGCCTCATGGACGCTCAGATCGCCGCTGCCGACCGCTACCTGGCGAATGAACGCATAGTCCTCTTCCCCGGGCGAGCGGACCAGATTGCGCACGATGTAGTGCTCGGTGCGCTGAATCTGCTCGGAGGTGAACGCGAAGCGCGGCCTAATGCGTTGCCAGAGTTCGCGTGCCTCAGGCCCGTCCCAGCGTGCCAAGCGGCGCACGGCGTGCGACAGCATCGCCTCGCGATAGGGATGTGCCTGTTCAAAACGACCGCCGTCATCCGCACCATCAGGGTTGCGGTACAGGTCGATCCAGCGCTTGAGCCAAACACGGTCCGTGTCGGAGAGCGTGCGGCCAAGGTACTGAGCCAGGCGCCATTCATTTGCCTCCATGGCCTTTTCGATGCGCTGCCAGATCATCTCCGACGTGCGGTAACCGGCCTGCGTCCAGGCAGCGAAGACTGGGTCACAGGCGCTGGGGCGGGACTCGCCGTGAAGCCAGATCTCCGGCACCTGATCGAAGGCGGCCCGGGACTCCCCGGTGGCGATCAGGGCCCGTAGTTGCTGGCAGCGGCGCCGGGCGTTGCTCGAAGGCTGGTAGAAATCCAGGTAGTCGGACCAGCGGCCCTGCTTGGCAAGTTGATCCAACCAGCGTGCCCGCAGGCGCTCGGCTAGTGGTGTCGCCGCGTACGCATCTAGGAATGCCGTTATCTTTCTCGCGTCCGCCTTAGCAAGACCCCGGAGCAGGACCTGGTATTCGAGATAGGGGTACAGGGGGTAGTCGCGAAGACCGGCCCGCAGACGATTGAACTCCTGTAGTTCGCCGCGTTGCAGCGCTTTCTCTGCCTTGACGAAGTTGGTGCGCTGATCGGTCAGGTCGGCAGCCGCAGGCACACCGGCCAGGCTCAGACTGAACAATAGGGACATCAAACAGAGGTGGCGCCTATGCACCATGGTTTTTTCCTTACGGATTCGAGACCTTGAGAGTAGGCCCTGGGTTGCCGCCAATCAAGAGGGGGATTCCCCTTCGGAAAGGCGCCGTGGGATTATCCACTGCAACGGCGTTGTTTCGCTATCCTTTAATCGCAATGATCGACACACATCAACTGCAATTGCTGCAACACTTGGTGCGGGCGGCCGCGCGCGATGAGCTGTTGACTCGCTTCGAGTCGGTAGGCTCCGATATCAAGGCAGATGGCACTTTGGTTACAGCAGCGGATCTCGCCTTGCAGCAGCGTTTGCAGGACGAACTTACGACGCACTGGCCCAATTATGCGTTGCTGGGTGAAGAGATGCGCACTGCGGAGCAGGAGGGCCTGCTGGCAGAACCCGGTCGTGGACTTTGGTGCCTCGATCCCCTGGACGGCACCAGTAACTTCGCCGCCGGCATCCCATTTTTCGCTGTGTCCCTGGCGCTGCTTGTGGATGGCAAGGTACAGGCCGGTGTGGTCTACGATCCAGTGCGCGAAGAGTGTTTCGGTGCCTTGCGCGGGCAAGGTGCCTGGCTGAATGAACGATCCTTGATCGCCTCCGCAAGGCCATCAACGCTGTCCGAGGCCATGGCGATAGTGGATCTCAAACGTCTACCCGAGCGCCTGATCATGGCAATCGCCAGACGCTCGCCATTTCGTTCGCAGCGAAGTTTCGGATCTGTAGCGCTGGATTGGTGCTGGCTTGCCCGTGGCCGCTGCCACCTTTATCTCCACGGTGGGCAGAGGCTTTGGGACTATGCCGCCGGGCGATTGGTACTCGAGGAGAGCGGCGGCGCAGGTGGCGTGCTTGCGGACTACAGCGGCGATTGGCTAGCGGCACTTTCTCTGAGGCCACGCATTGCCATGGCCGCCTCGCATTCTGCATTGTTGCAACAGTGGCGAGATTGGGTCAGCGAGGGTCTGTCTGAATGATGCGCGTCAGTCAACCGTAATCCGGGCGGTGGGATGTTCGGTGGTGGAATGGCCTGCGTCGCTGACCCTATTGAAGCCCTGGCCTGCAAACGGACCAGGTTTGGACACGTCAGCTGTCCCTGGATTCTGTGCACGGGAGCCGGACCGATATCGAGCTGCGCTTCGTGGTGGGGCCCGAACAAGAGCAGGCGATCCAACGAGAGCTAAGCGATCGTGGACGGGCGACACTGTGGTTTGCCTTCGCATTCCATGATCGGTTCAGACGAGTCTGTGTCACTGTAAACTGTTGCGTGGCGTTTCGTCCGCCAGACTACCGACCGGCAACCTCAGACACAGGAGCATGAGCGGCAATGGATCAAGACGACGGATTGGATATGGATTTGAGCAGCGGCATTGCCGCGTTCGAGTCAAAAAACTTCACCACGGCGACACGCCTGTTGGCGCCTTTGGCCGAAGAAGGGAATCCCGAGGCCCAGTATCGGATGGCGATCATGGCGCAAAACGGCCTCGGCATGGTCAGGAACGAGCCCATGGCGCTGCGGTACATGCAGGCTGCCGCGGAGGCCGGCCTCGGGCTGGCCCAGCATGGTCTCGGGTTTATGTACCTGCAGGGCGAGTGTGTCGATCAGGACGGCGCCAAGGCCTTGGCGTGGTTTAGCCGGGCCGCCGATCAGGGCCTGCAGGGGGCGATGACGACGATTGGCATGATGTATCGCGAGGGCAACGCGGTCGAGCGTGATGAACAACAGGCGAAGGAATGGTTTCGCAAGGCAGGCTTCGAGGATTTTTGAGCGGCGCCCCGACAGAAATGTGTCGAAGCGAGCATACCGGCGTCCACAGCAGCGAACTAGTGCTCTCCGGGCGTCTCGCGACGCTTGCGTACCGCCTCGGCCAGGGTCTCCAGCAGCGGCTCGCTCTCTTGCCAGCCAAGGCAGGCGTCGGTGATGCTCTGGCCGTAGATCAGCCCATCGCTATCGCCGGCCAGGTCCTGTCGGCCGGCGACCAGATGGCTCTCGATCATTGCGCCGATGATGTTGCGATTCCCGCGCGCGATCTGGCGCGCGACGTCCTCGCCGACGTCGATCTGCTTATCGTGTTGCTTGCGGCTGTTGGCATGGCTGAAGTCGATCATCAGATTCGGTGTCAGTCGTGCGTCCAGCATCTGCTGCGTGGCCTCGGCCACAGATTCCGTGTCGTAGTTTGGGCGCCTGCCACCGCGCAGGATGACGTGGGTATCCGGATTCCCACTGGTGTTAAAAATTGCTGAATGACCGGCCTTGGTCAGCGATAGAAAGACGTGCGGGCGTTCGGCCGCGCGCACCGCGTCGACCGCGATCCGCATGGTGCCATCGGTGCCGTTCTTGAAGCCGACGGGGCATGACAGCCCCGAGGCCAATTCGCGGTGCCCCTGGCTTTCGGCGGTGCGTGCACCGATCGCGCCCCAGCTGATCAGGTCGGCGACGTACTGTGGGCTTATCAGATCTAGAAACTCGGTACCGGCGGGCAACCCCAGGTTGTTGACCTGCAGCAGGAGCTCGCGGGCGCGATTGAGCCCCTTGTTGATCTGAAAGCTCTCGTCGAGGTCGGGGTCGTTGATTAGGCCCTTCCAGCCGACGGTGGTGCGTGGCTTCTCGAAGTAGACGCGCATGACGATCAACAGGTCCTCTTCGAGGGGGGCGCGCACGCGGATCAGCTTGTTGGCATATTCGAGGGCGGCTTCCGGGTCGTGAACCGAACACGGGCCGACCACGACCAACAGGCGAGAGTCCTCGCGCGTGAGTATCCGGTGGATCGCCGTGCGTGTCTCGTAAACGGTTTGCGCCGCTCGTTCGGTAATCGGATGGCGCTCGTGCAAGTGCGCGGGCGACTCCACCTCTTGGATGGCGCGAATACGAAGGTCGTCTGTCTTTTGCATTGCGTGATCTTGGGTTACGTTATGCTGACAATTATAACGGCACCAGCCAGCTTCGCTAATAGGATGACGCTAAGATGCCCTTTTTGCCCGACGCGCCAGCCAGACCTCCAGTCCCTGCGCATTCAGCTCGATATCCGAGGCAAAGATCTGCCTCACCTCGTCAGCCGGTAGACCGCTGTGGGTGCAGCCCGCGTCGACCAGCAATCTCTCAACTGCGGTCTTCAGGCGTGTGGTGCGTCCTGCGGCATCCCGTGCTTCCTCGGCCAGCGCGATAGCCACATGCGCCCGGATGCTCTCGCGCAGCATGTCGACATGTGCCTGCGGCTGATCGATTTTACCGAAGTGTGTCACGCAGCAGGCTACCGGATTCATTCCCAGCATGTGCTCGAGACTGGCGAACCAGGCGTCGGGATCGAAGGCTACTGGCGTCGTCGTTGCGACCAGCAGTGGCGCCGTGTCGCGAAACTCGGTGTAGGCAAGACCAAATGTGTCGCCGGTATACAGGTAGGCGCTGCGGTGGTCGAATATGCAGCCATGATGGTTGGCATGTCCGGGGGTGTGCAGGAACTGCAGCGTTCGACCACCGAGCTCGAAGGTCTGCCGATCGGCAGCGGCCAGGGTCCGGTCCGCCGGGATCGGTAAAAGTTCACCGAAATCACGTCGAAAGGCCTCTTCGCCATATACCGCGGTAGCCCCCGCCTGCAGTTTTCCGGGATCGATCATGTGCGCCTGCCCCTTCGGATGCACGATGAGTGTCGCCCCCGGGCAATCGCGCATCAGTTGACCGGAACCACCGGCATGATCGAGATGCACATGGGTCGGTATCACATAACGCACCTGCGTCAGGTCCGCGTCGATGGCCGCGATGGCCTCTTTTATCCGCGGCAGCGAATGTTGGGTGCCCGTGTCGATGATCGCGAGTTCGCCGTTATCTTCGACCAGATAGCACGCGGCGTGCCGAGGGCGGTAGAGTCCGGTATCGATCTGGTAGCTGTTGTAGCCAAGCGCCTCTGCCATCATCGGTGTCCTCAGAAATCCGAGTGCCAATAACGAGTATAGGGATGTCGCGACCAGACCAACATTGGTTAGCTGTAGGCTTTGTATTGCTGGCGCTGGCTAGCATCGCAGGTTTGGCGCTGCTGGTGAGCGGGTATTGGCGGGTGGCCAGCGAGGCGCTGGGTCTGATAATCGGTGGCGCGCTGGTGGTTGTTTTTTGGCTGGGTCTGCGTCACCGGTGACGCATTGTGCGGGCCGTTTACTGCTGCTGTCTCGGCGTGGCTGTTCACATAACGTTATTGCCGCGAAGCCACTCACTGGGCGGTAGTTGGCTCTTCCACCTGCGTCTTTAATGTCTTGAGCCCCTTGTCGTAGGCGGTACCAATCATGCTGTCGAGCATGAGGCCAACATAGCGGCCGAATACATCCCAGCCGAAGTCGGTATCGAACTGCCATCGCAGGCGCGTTGACGCGCCGTCAGGTTCTAACAAAAAGGTCGCACGGCCGTCGCCCTTGTCGCCGAACTCCAGCTCCATGTCGACACGCTGGTTGGAGACACTGGCGGTGATTTCTTGGCTGCCGCGTCCGACCTGTTGGTCGCCGCTCTGCCAGACCATGCGCGAGCCGACGCCCTGCTCTGGACCCTCGAAGCGATACTCGGTCTGCGGGTCGATATCCGACCAAGGCGACCAGGCGTGGAACGCGCGCATCCCGTTGATGTACGGAAAGATTGTTTCAGCCTGGGCATCGATGACAATGCTGCGCTCGACTCTCGCGGAGGACGGCAGAAGCATGCCGATCACTGCGAGCAGGATCAACAGGACCAGCAATACGCGGAAAATCAAGCGGGCCAGGGCCATGGTGTTGTCTCAACGTCAGGAAATCGGCGCTCACCGCAGTAGGTGCCATCCAACCGATAGCTTACAACCTCGGCCGCCAGTTGTGCACAACCAGCCGTGGACCCAGCCAATCCTGAGCGAAACGTGAGATCCCTGCATAACCAACGTCCGTACGGTACCAAGTGGCGGCCGGCGCCTGGGTGATATGTCCCAGCGTGGCGCGAATGACGCCGGCATGGGCAACCACCAGCAGGTGTTGGCCGGGCTGGGTGTCGATCAGGCGATCGAACACGTCATGGACGCGTCGGCCGAAGTCATACAGCGGCTCTGCGCCCGGCGGCCGGTTGTTGACTGGATCGCGGTGGAAGGCCTCATATTCCTCCTTGCGCTCTATCATGAGCTGCTCGCGCACCGCACCCTCCCAGCTGCCGAATCCCACCTCGCGCAGGTCATGCTCCAACTGCAGAGGGATACCGCGTTCGCTCGCCAGCCACTCGGCGAACTCGACACAGCGTCGCATGGGCGAACTGACGATCAGCCGCCAGCCGTCGATTTCCGCCACCGCTTCCCGCATCTGCTGCCAGCCCTTCTCGGACAGCGGGTCGTCGACGCCGTTGCCACGGTAACGATTGCCGCCGCTGGGTTCGCCGTGTCGCAGGTAGTCCAAGACCGTCAATTTGTTACGCTGCATTGGGGATTAGGTCGCCGCGGGCCTTTTGCTAGACTCGCCTGAGCGTACACCGTTGGGCACAATTGGGAAATGAAACGGAAGAAATACATTGGGATAGACAAAGATCCACTGGGAGCGATGAACACCACCGGCAACATTATTCGCGATGCCTGGCTGTTCGGATTGATCCCCGAGACCGAGACATGTGAAGGCTGGACGGTGCAGGGCGTCAATGCCCTGTACGAGAAGGTTACGCAGGAATGGGGTAAGTATGGTCACATGGTGTCCAATCTGCCGCCCGAGCTGACCTTGAGGCATCGGGAGATCTACGATGCGGCCATCGCCCGGGCGCGAGAACTCGGTTGGGATCCGGATGCGGGTTTGGATGGCGATAGATGAAATGACACACACGCGCGGAACATGGTCAGGATTGAGCGCGCCACCTTTTTTCGGCCGGATGAGATCGCTCGCGAGGATATCCACGTTCTGGCTGCACTGTTCAATCGGTGCCGCCTGCTGTTTTCGCGCTCCGATTATGCACATGTCTTCGTGCCGGTCCGCACGATGCAGCTGCAGGCCGTGATCGATGCGCAATTGTGCCAGCCTGAGATGCTTGCGTGTCTTATCCACGCGCCGGGCTAAAGGGCATGAGGCCGGGCGCTTATTGGTTGCTCTTGTGGGCGTTGCTCACCCCAGGACCGCAGTGCGCGGCTGCCGAGACGACGCAAGGCAGCTGGCAGTTGCAGATCAGCGGACACCATAGTTTCGTCTTCGGCGAAACCGGCTTCGGCGGCGGCGTCCGCATACCCTGGGAGGTGGTGATCCAGTTTCAGGTTCGCGATGGCGACTATCTGCTCGGTAGCGGCAGCGCCCGTTGGCTGGATCGCGTGGAAGGACTCTCGAACCCGCCAGGCTGGTTCCGCTGTCGGCAGGTCGCCGGTACCTACCTCGACAGCAACCTGACGCTGCACCAGACCCCGCGTGTACGCTTCGCCGCCTTCCCGGTCGGAGGTCGCCTGACGCAGGGGCGCGTCCGGCTGCAGCCGGGTTACCAGCCGCCGGGCAACTATCTGGCCGTCACCTACGAGTGCGTCGACGAAGGCGTCCGTGCGGAAAACTGGTTCGCACTCGCCGAACGGGGCAAGCAGGTGCTCGGCAAACGCCAGGATGTCGAGACGAGGCGTGACCCCGAGCGGCAGGTGGCACGGGTGAGGGAGGTCGCCGCGTTGCCCCCGGAGAGGAGCATTGAACTGCCGCTGGAGGATGGCTGGACTTTCTCTCAGGGGGGCGCGGACGACGGCAGCGCGGTCAGCTTTCGGCTGCAGCGCCTGGATGACTGAATGCATGTCTCGCCAGGCGTTCGACGAGATAGAGTATCGGTCCAGGTGAGTCGTGCCTGACCACCCGACATTGATGGCCGCGTTGCGCCAGCCACGCATCTAGCGCGGCAACCTCGGCGCCGCCGCCGGGGTGCCCGCGATAGGCCAGCAATGAGATCAGACCACCAGCGCGCAGAATGGACAGCGCCTGACTCAGCGCGAGTACCGTCGTCTCCGGGCGTGTGACCAGTGACTTGTCGAATCCTGGCAGATAACCCAGGTTGAACATCACCGCCGCAACCTTGCCCGGCCAGTCGACCGGCAGCGCAGCGACCATGTGTTCATGCCCGCATAGGCGCAGACTAACCCGGTGCACAAGCCCGGCGCCCGCCAGACGTGCCTGAGCCTGTCGCAGCGCGGTGGCTTGGACGTCGAAACCCATCACCTGACCCTCAGTGCCGACCTGTTGCGCCAGAAAAAGCAGATCGTGACCATTGCCGACCGTGGCATCGATCGCCAGATCGCCGGCCTGCACTATGCCGGAGAGGGCCTGTTGGGCCACGCCGGTGAGCGGCCGATTCCTCATCTGCAGCGTCGGATGTCCGCCTCGGCGGGCAGGGGTGCCGCGCGAATCAGATGATCGGCGAGACACCGGGTATACCAAGGTATGGTCAGCGCACCCCGCGCACCGAAGCCGTTGCAGACCCAGAGGCACGGGAATTGCGGGTGTCGGCCGAGCAGCGGATAGCGATCGCGCGTGGCGGGGCGCAGGCCGGCCTGATGCGCGACCACCCGGAATTGTGCCCCCGGCAGCAGCCTCTCCAGCCCGCGCAACAGCTCCTGCTTGCCGCCGCTGGTGGGTTTGTCATCGATTAACTTGTGGTCGTGTGTGGCGCCGAGGCGGATCTCACCGTTCGTAAGCGGCACCAGCCAATGGGCTCCGTTGACAATGTAACCGAGCCGCCGGTCCGCGATCTGCAGATTCAGTATCTCGCCCTTGACCGGCGCCAACGGCAGCCAGTCGAACCAAGGATTGAGGCGCACTCGCGCACCGTCGCAGAAGACCAACCGGTCCGCGCGCAGGCCGGCCGCTGCCACCCCATCCGCGGTGGGCTCAATCTCCCGATAATCGAGGGTGTGCTCGTGGAGGGCGCCGTGATGCGTCAGCCAACGACGCAGATGGTGCAGCAACTGTGGCATATCGACATACCCGGTGCGGTGCTGGACAAAACCGCCGTAGGGTGACGAGACGGGTTCCGGACACTGGTCGCTGTCGAAGCGCTCCCCGAGCAGATCGCGATTGGCCGGATCCTCAGAAACGCGGTTGTAGAAGCGTTGCTGCCCAGGGGATCGGAATAGGCGCAGCATAGGGCAGGTGTGCAGCAAACGTCGTTGTAGGCGATGCTGTAAATCCGCATACCAGCGATCCGAGAGGCCCAGCCAGTCGTCCAGTTGTGGCCTGCGGCTGTAGCGCATCCCGGCCAACGGATTGATGAGACCCGCGGCAACGCGGGAAGAGGCAGTTAAATGCCCGTCGTCTATTACGCAAACCTGCTGGCCGGCCTCGATAAGTTGCCAGGCCAGGGCGCTGCCGGCGAGCCCCTGGCCCAGGATCAGGGTGTCGAAACGCTGCGACATGGGGCCATTCTCGCACGTCGCGGATCAAACGCCGCGCCAAGGCTTCACCCGGTCGCGCGGGCCGGATCGCGATGCCCCAGCGGGCGCTGGATGGGGTCCTGCAGCGCACGCAGGATGTTGCCGCGCGCCAGCTCGGCGATCTGCTTGCGGGAGTGACCCTGCAATACGATAGGCTCGCCAAATACGACATGGACTGCGGTTCGCCGGCGTAGGATCAAGCCACGCAGGTTTTCGCCGAGCGATTGCTGATCCGTGTAGGGGGCTGTAGGGTCGTGCTCACCGTCGATGTGGTAGCGCAGCGCGACCGCAACGACGTCTGTGCCGGTGTCCAGTGCGGCGCCGAACAGGCGCGAGAAAAAGGGTCGCACCTCACGCCCATCGGTCGTCGTCCCCTCAGGAAACAAGGTCAGAATGCGTTTTTCGCGCAGTCGCTGGGCAATCTGTTCGCTGATCGCGCCGGCCTCCCCGTGACCGCGACGGATGAACAGGGTTCCGGAGCGGGCGGCAAGCCAGCCGATCAGCGGCCACTCGCGGATCTCGTGCTTGGACAGGAAATCGGTATGGGTCAGCCCGCCGAGCACGACGATGTCGAGCCAGGAGACGTGATTGCTTACCAGGAGTACCGGCGCCTGCGGACGATATCCCGCGACCGTGATCTGTACGCCGAGGACATCGGCCAGGCGGTTGTGCCACCAGGACGTGATGTCGGGATGAGTTCGCATTTCACCGGTGGCCTGGCGAGTCACGATGACCGGCGTCAGAAGCACTCCGAGCAACACATGAAGCACTAGCCGCAGCCCGCGCCATAGCACCCGGAGATACGTCATTCGGTGGCCTTTGTTCCCGCGATCGTCGTCGCGTCGATTATAGAACGCATCGATTGCGAGAGCATTCGCCCGCAGCGCGAATCGCCAGCGATGCGACGCTGCCGGTCCTTGAATGCCGAGCGCCGCCAGCCTAATTCCGGCCACAGAACAGGGTCTTTCTTCACCGCAGCGGCCGTTCGCGGAAGAAATTGTGGGAATTTCGAGGCTGCGAGCGTGTATTGTTGCGAAGGTCCGCGGGAAAACCCGCAAACGCCCCGGTCCGGTGCGCTAGACTATTGAGCTGTCGGACAAAAAATTAGGTTGCTTGACATGCCAGAGAGCGCACCCGGTGCGACATACCCGCTGCTTGACGAAATCGAATCTCCCGCCGCGCTTCGCGCATTGCCCGCCAGCGACCTGCCGGAGGTGGCGGCGGAGGTGCGACAATTCCTGATCGATACGGTCTCGCAGACCGGCGGGCACCTGGCCGCCGGTCTGGGTGTGGTCGAACTCACGGTCGCTCTGCATCATGTCTTCAACACCCCGCACGATCGCCTGCTCTGGGATGTGGGCCATCAGGCGTATCCCCACAAGATCCTGACTGGACGACGCGAGCGGCTGCATACGCTGCGCATGAAGGATGGGCTTTCCGGCTTCTTAAAACGCGACGAGTCGGAATACGACGCCTTCGGTGCCGGTCACTCGAGCACCTCGATCAGCGCGGCGCTCGGTATGGCGGTTGCCGCCCATGCGGCCGGCGAGGAACGCGAGCACATCGCCGTCATCGGGGATGGTGCGCTATCCGCCGGTATGGCCTTTGAGGCGTTGAATCACGCCGGCGCCCTCGACCTCGATCTGCTGGTGATTCTGAACGACAACGATATGTCGATATCGCCGCCGGTCGGGGCCGTCAGCAACTATCTCGCGCGCGTACTCTCCAGCGGCTTCTACAACCGGGTGCGCGAGGGCGGTAAACAAGTTCTCAGCGGCATGCCGGGGGTGAAGGACCTGGTGCACCGCTGGGAAGAGCACATGAAGGGTATGGTGACGCCCGGTACGCTGTTCGAAGAACTCGGCTTCAACTATATCGGCCCGATCGACGGCCACGACGTGTCCTTGCTGGTCAGTACGCTGCGCAATATGAAGGCGATGCGCGGGCCGCGCCTGTTGCACATCGTCACTCAAAAAGGCCACGGTTATGCGCCGGCGGAGGGGGATCCCTGCGTCTATCACGGCGTCACGCCCTTCGATCCATCGACCGGCGAGATGGCCAAGAAATCGGCCGGCAAGAGTTTTACCTCGGTATTCTCGGACTGGGCATGCGATGTCGCCGAGAAGGATCCGCGCCTGATGGCGGTCACCCCGGCAATGTGTGAAGGCTCCGGCCTGGTCAAGTTAGCCAAGCGCTTTCCGGAACGGTATTTCGATGTCGGGATCGCTGAACAGCATGCGGTAACTTTTTCGGCCGGCATGGCCTGCGAAAATCTCAAGCCGGTGGTTGCGATCTATTCGACGTTCCTGCAGCGCGCTTACGATCAGATGCTGCACGATGTTGCACTGCAAAATCTCGATGTGACCTTTGCCGTAGATCGTGCCGGCCAAGTGGGGGCCGATGGTGCCACCCATGCCGGAATTTTTGATTTGAGCTATGCGCGCTGCATCCCCAATATGGCGATCCTTGCGCCGGCCGACGAGGCCGAATGTCGGCTGATGTTGCAGACTGCCTATGACCATCCCGGGCCCGCATTGGTGCGCTACCCGCGTGGCGTTGGCGTCGGCGCTGAGGTCGGTGACGGTTTCGATACGCTTCCTTGGGGTTGTGCTGAGATCGTCAGGCACGGCCGCGGCGTGGCGATTCTGGCGTTCGGCACCCTGCTACAGTCCGCGCGGCGCGTGGGCGACAGGCTCGATGCTACCGTTGTCAACATGCGCTTCGTCAAGCCGCTCGATCAGGAGTTGGTTCTACAGATGGCCTGTGATCATGAGCTGCTGGTGACGCTGGAAGAAAACGTCGTGCAGGGCGGCGCGGGTTCCGCGGTCAATGAGGCACTGCATGCCGCTGGTATCGCGGCGAATGTGCTGAATCTTGGTTTGCCGGACGTCTTCATCGAACATGCGACGCAGGCCGAACAGCTCGAGATCGCCGGATTGTCCCCCCAGCAGATCGAGTCCCGCGTGCGTGCCGCGTTGGTCAAACAGTCTGGGGGCTCGCAGGCCGCGCAGGCCTGAGATTGGTTTCCGATGGCCGGCCAGCACCGACGCAGCGATGGGCAACATGCAGGCTAGCTGAACAGCGTCAGCACGCCCGTGTAGCCGTACAAACGGTGGTGAGAGATCTCGCCATTGGCATAGAAGCCTGCCAGCGGAACATCGCCGAGCAGGCGCTTCACTAGCTGCATCTCAGCCGCATCCTCGCCGAACAAATTCCGTCCGCGGCCCAGACAGCTGTGGTAGAGCGCACCGCGCGCCGGTCCGGGCAGGCGACTCAGCAGCCCTTCGACCATATGCACCAGATCTTCGCGCGCCGTCTCTGCGTCGCGGCGGGCGAACTGGAGCTCCATACCTGGTTGCACCAGGTCGCCGATTGCCAACAGTCCCTGATCCGGGTCAATGCCGATCAGGTTCCGTACCAGATAGTCGCCAGTGTCCGACCCGGGGATCGGCAGTGCGGCAAAGATATAGCCACCGACGCGCCGTAGGTCGCGCGCCAGCACCTCGCCGATGTCTTCTTTGAACACATCCAGCGCGGGTCGATCGTCGATGGTCTGGATAACATTGCGCTGACAGCCGGTGATCTGGTGCCGGGTGCCGATCAGACTGCAGCCCTGGCTGAGACCCGTCGTAACCGAAACTCGGCCGCTGAAGAGCACGCCGGAGAGTCCGCCCCCGCCGGCGCGATCCGCGATTTGCACCGCCAGGCTCTCAGCAGAGGCGATGCCGCCGATTAAAAAACCACCCTGTAGGCCGTCGCTGAGCTCGATCAGTTGGGCCGGCAGCCGGGTGTTGCTTGGATCGCCGTGCACGACGGCAACCGATGCGAGGGTTCTCTCACGCCAGCTCCTAGTGGCATCGAGCCAATCGTTTAGGTTGTCGTCGAGCGCCGGGATCAGGCGGAAATCCTCTTCGGCGAAGGGTGTCGTCAGCACCGACAAACCAGGCTCTGCATAGGTCTCGCGGCCGCTGCTGCACAGCCCCATGCCGACGCAGCCGACCCAATGGGCGATGCCGCTGCGTCCGCGCAGGTAGTCGAGCATCCGATCGGTGTCGCCGGCCAGTTCTTCGGCGACATAGATAAAGGCAAGCTTCCCCTCGGCCGCGTGATCGATACCTGCCAGCACGCCGTCGCAGGCCTCACGCCAACCGGCTGAGGTAACGTGGATGCTGTGGAAGGAAGACATGGCGCGAGGCGATGCAGTCGGGCGGTGCCGGCATTCCGCCGCACCGCCGCGAACCTACAGGCCGCGTTCGTCCATCATGTGGTCGATAATCGGACCGAAGATTACCTCCATTGCGAACCCCATCTTGCCGCCCGGCACAACGATGCTGTTGCGGCGCGACATAAACGAGTCGTGGATCATCGACAGGAGGTAAGGGAAATCTGTGTTGAACTTCTGCGGATCGGTAAAACGGATTACGACGAAGCTCTCGTCGGGCGTGGGGATGTCGCGCGTGATAAAGGGGTTTGAGGTATCGACCAGGGAGACGCGCTGAAAGTTTATGTCCGTGCGGGAGAACTGCGGCGTGATGTGATTGATGTAATCCGGCATGCGACGCATGATGGTGTCCACCACTGCCTCGGGCGAGTAGCCACGTTCGGCATTGTCACGATGGATCTTCTGGATCCACTCCAGGTTCACGATAGGCACGACGCCGATGCCCAGATCGACGCGTGCCGCGACGTCGTTCTCATCAGTCTTTACCATGCCGTGCAGCCCTTCGTAGAACAACAGGTCCGTGCCATCCGGGATTGGCTCCCAGGGGGTGAACTCGCCCGGTCTCTTGTCGGTGCCGAGGCGGCTATTGTGCTCGGCTGCCTCTTCTTCGTTGTGCAGGTAGTAGCGCTTTTCGCCGGTGCCCGTCTCGCCGTAAGTCATGAACAGCTCTTCGAGCTTGTCAAAGCGGTTGGCTTCCGGCCCGAAATGGCTGAGGTGCTCCTCGGTCATCTTCACCTTCATTTCACCCCGTTCGTAGCGATGGAAGCTGTCACCTTCTACGACCGCAGCATTTATGCCCTCACGGATGAAGATGTGTTCAAAAGCGCGTTTTACTGTGGTGGTGCCGGCGCCGGACGAACCGGTAACTGCAACGACGGGATGCTTTTTGGACATGCTGTCTCCCCTGGGTCTCGAGCTTGTACTCTGGTTGATCGCTGAGGAAAGTGCTGGCCAATCAAAACCGCGCGGCGGATTAAGCTACGATCCGTGGTCGGACCTGCGGCGTTTCTAATTCAGCAATTCCTAATTTAAAGGTGCGCGCGACTATACCACAGCCCCCGGTACGGCCCTCGAGCGGGCGAATTGCATTGCGCTACATCAACATGTGTCGCCCGAACGGGATCGTTGGCAGGTCACGAGAGGCCGATGTGGGAATGTTCCTGGTTGCCGCATCGGGCGATTTCGTCCTGAATCTCCCGGAAACTGCCGATAAATATCAGCGCGTTGCGATTTTCCGCGGTATCCTTGCGCCCCTTCGGTGGTCGGCCAGGCATTCTCGACCCGCCATTGCCCGGCCCCGCCGGTATGGTTCATTCTGCGCGACGCATCGGATTTTGTACAAAACAGTGGCGTGGCATCACCGTGGCGGTATGCGGCAACGCAGTGTCTGCGGGTTTCTTGATTTTATCCGGCGGTGGTGATGGAAGACGTTTTTCCCTACCCGGTCGCGCGCATTGGCCTGATCGGTGGTGGACAGCTCGGACGTATGCTCGTCAAGGCGGCGAAAAGCCTCGGCTGCACCTGCGTGGTGCTCGATCCCGTGCCGGGCTCACCGGCCGGTCAAGTGGCCGGCAATCAGATCGCCGGTGACTATAGCGATCCGGCGATGTTGCGCGCGCTGGCGGAATCATGCGATGTCGTGACCTTCGAACTCGAAGATATCGAAACCGAGACCCTGCGTGAGCTCGAGGCGGAGGGACACAAGGTCTTCCCGCGCCCCGAACTGCTGGCCACGATCCAGGATAAACTTCGTCAGAAGCAGTTTCTGCGCCAAGCAGGGATAGCGACTTCGGACTTTGCCGATATGCCGCGGCCGCATGCCGAGGGCTTTAGCGCCTTTGGCTACCCGCTGGTTCAGAAGGTGCGTCGCGGCGGCTACGACGGTCGCGGTGTGGTGGTCATGCAGGATGCGGCAGCGTTTGCCACTCACCTGCCGGTGCCGGGCTATGTCGAGCGTTTCGTGGAGGCCGACAAAGAGCTCGCAGTGCTCGTGGCGCGCAACGTCGGCGGGGAGTGCAGGACCTATCCGACGGTAGAGATGCGATTTCGTGCGACCGACAATGTCCTCGATTTCCTGGTTGCCCCGGCCAGCATCCCCGCCGAGGTCGCCCGGCGCGCCGAGGCACTGGCGATGCGCACGGTCGAAGCGATGCACGGCGTCGGGGTGTTCGGGATCGAAATGTTCCTCGCCGCGAGTGGGGAACTGCTGGTAAACGAGGTGGCGCCGCGGACGCACAACTCCGGCCACCATACCATTGAGGCCTGTGTCACGGATCAGTTTGAGCAGCACTTGCGTGCGATATTGGGCCTCCCGCTGGGGGACACGCGACAGCTGTCGCCGGCGACGATGGTCAATCTGCTCGGTGAGCCCGGCTATACCGGACGGCCAGTGATCGTCGGTCTGGCCGCTGTACTGGCAATTCCCGGCGTGTGTGTGCACATCTATGGCAAGGCGACCACCAAGCCGGGTCGCAAAATGGGACATGTGACCGTTATCGATGAGAGCGTCGAAGCGGCGTGCGCCAAGGCCGAGCAGGTGAAGGCGTTAATTAAGGTTCTGGGAGACAAGCAGTCATGACGGAGGTTCGGGTCGGTATCATCATGGGCAGTGATTCGGATCTGCCGGTCATGCAAGAGGCAGCGGATATCCTAAGCGAGCTGGGCGTGACGCATGAGATGACGATTGTGTCGGCGCACCGCACGCCAGCCAGACTCTACGACTATGCCGAAACGGCACGCGGTCGGGGCATGCGCGTCATTATCGCTGGGGCGGGCGGCGCAGCCCATCTGCCCGGTATGGCTGCCGCGATTACGCCGTTACCGGTGATCGGCGTCCCGGTCAAGAGTTCGGCGCTGGCCGGTCAGGATTCCTTGTTGTCGATCGTGCAGATGCCCGCGGGGGTCCCGGTGGCCACCGTCGCCATCAACGGCGCCAGGAATGCCGGTATCCTAGCGGTGCAAATCCTGGGTACCGGGGAACCTGCGCTGCTCGACCGGGTCGCCCAGTACAAACGCGACCTCGAGGCAACGGTGTTGGCGAAAGTGGAAAAGATGGCGGCCGATCCGGCGGAGTGAACTCGCTGCAACACCCGGCCTGGCCCGTCGACCGTTCACTCTTCCGGAAAACCAACGCCGGGATTGAGGATATCGTCGGGATCGAATTGACGTTTGATCGCCGCCATCAGCTGCAGACTCGTGTGATCGAGCTCGCGCCCGACAAAAGCGCGTTTCACCACGCCGATGCCATGCTCACCCGACAGACTGCCATCCAGCGACAGCACTAGATCGAAAACCGCATCCAGGCAGGGGTCGGCGGCCGCCATCTGCCGTGGATCGTCCGGGTCGACCAGGAGGTTGACATGAATATTGCCGTTGCCGGCATGGCCGAAGTTAACGATGGGGACGCCGTAGCGCCGCGACAACCCTTCGAGACTGTCGATCAATACCGGAATCTGCGAAACCGGAACCACGATATCTTCATTGATCTTTTTCGGCGCGATGTTGCGCAGCGCCGGTGACAGCGCCTTGCGCGTGCGCCACAGGCGTGCCACCTCTTCGTCCGTCGCGGCCGTCTCGACAACTAGGCAGCCATTGCCTTGCGCTGCCGCGGACACCTGGCCGGCGCTGGCGGCGATGCCGGCCTCTGGTCCATCGATCTCGATTACGAGCAGTGCGCCGGCCTCGTCCGGCAGCCCCAGGTCGGAATAGTCGCGCACCATTGCGATCGCCGCACCATCCATGAATTCCAGGGCGCAGGGCGTAACTGGCTGCGACATGATGCGGGAGACTGCGTCTGCCGCACTGTGGATGTCGCGGTAGACGGCCTGCAGCGTGCGTCTGGCTTCGGCCAGCGGGGTGAGCTTCAGGGTTGCCTCGGTAATGATCGCCAGGGTCCCTTCGGAGCCGATCAACAACCGGGTCAGATCGTAACCTACGACGCCCTTGGTCGTAGATACGCCCGTCTTAAGAACATCGCCACCGCCGGTCACCGCGCGCAGGCCCAAGGTATTCTCTCGGGGCGTGCCGTACTTTACAGCGCGTGGACCGGCGGAGTTATAGGCGAGGTTGCCGCCAATGGTACAAACGGCCGCGCTGGTGGGATCCGGTGGCCAGAAAAAACCGTAGCGGCCGGCGGCCTGCTGGAGTTCCTGGTTTGTATAGCCGGGCGAGACCCGCGCCAGCCGGTTTGCGGGATCGATCGACAGCGCGCTGCGCATGCGTTCCATCGACAGGACTATACCGCCATGCAGCGGCACGGTGGCGCCTGTCGTCCCGGTCCCGCGGCCGCGTGTGATCAGCGGTACTCTATGATCGCGACATTGCCGGACCAGCTGCTGGACTTGGTCGACGCTGCGGGCAAAACACACAGCCTGCGGAAGCGCATGTTGGCGGCTGTTGTCATAGCCGTAGGCCCAGCAATCGGTCACCTCGGTAAGCAGATCCTCGGCGCTAAACAGATTGCGCAGCTCGGCGGTGAGCGCCGACGAAAGGCGGGCGGAGGCCGGCTTGTCATTCGTCGATGTATTCAAACAGCTTTACCACCCGTTTCACACCGCTGACGAAACGTGTCTTTTCGATGACCGCGTCAGCCTCTGTCGGCGTCAGCAGCCCCATCAGATAGACACTGCCTTGCGAGCTTGTTACCTTCACCCGGGTTGGATCGAATCCCTCGATTTGTATGTCGAATAGTGCCACCTTGACCTTGGAGGTCAGGTAGGCGTCAGCCGTCGCCTCTCCCCAGGTGGCTTCGGCGCCAATTGCCACCTCGTTGAAAACTGCGCGAACCCTGGGCATGGCCGCAACACGCTGCCGAAAGGCCTCCACGATGTCTTTGTTTGCGGCCTCTCCGGTCAGCAGCACGTGCAGATTGAATACCGTTATATCGATATCGCTATTCTTTTGCAGCTGTTCGTCGTTGTTACGTATGTCTGCGGCTTTCAGGAAGACTTCCTGGTCCTCGACTTGGGTGCCCGTGGAGCGGCGATCATGGGCGACCTTGGCCGTCACGGCAGCACCACCGATGATCACAGCAGCGCAACCCGTCAGGACCAAGGATAGGACGCAAATCAGAAGGTTT
Organism: Chromatiaceae bacterium; assembly: GCA_024639005.1. Taxonomy (GTDB): domain Bacteria; phylum Pseudomonadota; class Gammaproteobacteria; order Chromatiales; family Chromatiaceae; genus Thiosocius. The sequence continues at coordinate 34,500 of JAHEJD010000008.1, forward strand.
CGTGCCGTCAAGATATTTCCCTTCATAGTTGTTCAACCACCCATCAGTTGCAGATCAATCAGGTCGCAGAGGCAGTGGATTACCAAGCGATGATTTTCGAGAATCCGTGCGGCCTCCAGCGCGGGTGCTCGTATCTCGATATCCGTAGAACGCAATCGGACGGCGATCTCGCCGCCATCGCGACCAGTCAGCGCAATGATCTGCAGCTGTCGTTCCTTCGCTGATTCGACGGCCGCCATGGTGTTGCCGGCAGTCCCATCGATGCTCAATACCAGCAACACGTCTCCCGGGTGGCCGAGGGCGCCGATCTGTTTGGCGAAAATCTCGCTGAAGCCCTCGTCGACCGCAATCGCAGTCAGCGTCGCTGCATCCGAATTCAATGCGATCGCCGGGAGCCCGGGGCGCTCGCGTTCGAAGCGATGCTGCATCTGTGCGACGAAATACTGCGCATCGGCGGCCGAACAGCCATTGCCACAACTCAAGACCTTGCCGCCGCCGAGCAGGCTGCTGACGATGCAGTCTGCAGCCGATGCAATGGCGGCTGTCTGGAAATCAGCGGCCCTTGTTATAGCCTGCACGCTGTCGGTAAACAGATTGCTGATTCGTTCGATTGGATCCACGTCGCCGGGCCGGCATCTGTCGTTACTGGCGTCCAGTGTCGCATGCTGTCGAGTTCGGGTCGATATCAGACCGCGAAGGCATCGCGTATCCATTGCCCCTCGTGCCGGGGGTCGAAGCCGACCACGTCGAATCGGCACGGCCCACGCCAGCCGTAGCGCACGAGGTAGTGCTGGGCCGCATGGACAAGGCGCTGTCGCTTGCGGGCATCGACGCTGGCCAATGCGCCGCCGAATTTAGCGTGGCTGCGATAACGCACCTCGACAAAGACCAGGTGCCCACCGTCCCGCATCACCAGATCGATTTCACCTCCGCGACATCGGTAATTGCGCGCGACCAGCGTCAGGCCGTGGCCCGTCAGCAGGCTGACCGCGCGGCCCTCGGCATCCTGACCGAGCTCCTGGGTCTTGCCCATCAGCCCGGTGGGACCGGGTTCAGCGAGTCCGGAGTCAGGTTTGCCTCCTCTGTCGCGGCACCCTGAAGGTCGAGGCGCGGCGCATAGCCCAGTATCGTCGGCTCTTCGTCCAATAGCACCCAAACCAGCTGGCGATGAATTTGATTGACCTCATCCATATAGAGGTTGCCGGTGCTGCCATCGAGCGATTCGTAGCGGCTGCTCTGCAGACGCTTGAGGTGGGGCACGAGGCGGAGTGCGTCCATTCCCATAGCGTATAGGCGGGCATAAGAAGAGGCACTGTTGGGCAGGTAGCGGACGATCTCCTCGCGGGTATCTGCGTCGCCCGTGCTGTTGGTCAGCAACCAAGGAATATCGGCCAGCATGACGCCGCGCATGTCCTCGACCTGATTGGGTGCGAGCCGGCCTACCCAAGCGTGGGAAGTAGCGTAAACGGGCAGGTCGCCGGCGCGGTGGAACTGCAGCTGCGGGCGGATCCCCTGCGCTTGCACCGGGCGGGCGGCCATGAAAACCGCGTCGACATCGTCGCGTCGACGCGGCTCAAACTCGAGGCTTCTACCGAGCCACTGCTGCATCTGGCGATGCCTGGCGGAACTGCGATCCAGCTGTAACAGGCTGATGATGGTCTCACTGTAATCGTGGCCGCTGTCGTCATAGCGGCCGACGCCCGCGATGCTGCCGCCCAGGCCGCGCCAACGATCCTCGAACGCAGCGGCCAGTCGTTCGCCCCAGGGCCCTTGCGGCGTCAGCACGATAGGTCGCAGATGACCGTCCGACCAGATGCGTTCTGCGGCCAGACGCGCCTCGTCCTCCGGCGACAATGCGTACATGAACATGGTCGTCGGCGGCGCTGTCTCGATTGGCACCTGATTGAGCGCCAGAACCGGCACTGGCAATTCACCGGCACGCAGCAGCTGCCCCACGGCCTCTTTCTGAAGGGGTCCGATCACCAGTTCAGCGCCCTCGGCTACTGCGCGACTGTAGAGCGGCCAGATTCCGGCTTGGTCGGAGGCGTCGTAAAACCGCAGTTCAGGGCGTTTGTCGGCAGGCAGTTGGAAACGGCTGATGACGATGCCGTCCCGGATCGCCGCCGCCACGTCGGCGAAGGTGCCAGATTGCGGCAGCAGGACGGCGATTCGCGATGCCTGCTGCATTTGACGCTGTAGCTGCAGCTGGTAATTGTCAATCAGTTCCGGCATGGCAGGGTGCTGCGGAAAGCGTTGCCGCCATTCCGCCACCGGCGCGGCGAGTTCCTCAGGATCACTGCCGTGTTTCTTGACGATCAAGGCCAGCTGCATCCAGCCGCCGCTGACGCCCGGCGGCGACGGTTGCAGGTTGGTCAGCACCAGTTCGTTGAGCAGCGCCAGCGTGCGCAGTATCTCGGTCTGTGTGGCGAGCCGCCGCAAGGGATCGGCCGGCATGGCATCGATGGCTTGGAGCGCATTGGCCGATTCAAGCAGGTTCCCGGTCTGGCGATAGGCGTCGGCCAGATCGCGGTAGTAGCGGACCCGCAGAGCCTGGTCGGAATCCGCAGCCGGGGGACTGCTCAGCATACTGAGCGCATCACTTGCGAGCCGCTCCTTCAATAGGACCTCGACTTGCAGTAACCGCCACTGGAGCTCCTGGTCGCCCTGCAGAGGCAGCCCGGCCAGTTGGTTCAGCGTTGCGCGTACGCCATCCCAGTCGTCTCCAGATTTCGCCGCTTCCGCAGCCGCCAACAGATAGGCGGCGCGCTGTTCCGGGGCCGCTGTGCGCGCCGCCAGCTGGCGGTAGAGCTCGGCGGCGGCGACAAACTGCCCGGCCGTGACCATAGTCGCCGCGCGAGCTTCATCCGGATCGATACTGACCACGCGTGACGGCCGCTCCGGCTGGCTGCAGCCGAAGAGCACAAGCGCCCATGCGGCGAGGAGGACTAGACGGATGGGTGTCGCGGCTTGCATCGGTGATTGGCTGCGGTCAGGATGGATTATCGAGTATCAAAGGTGGGTCAAGAGGTGTCAAACGCGGCTGGATGCCTGTTCATTGTCGCCACGCCGATCGGCAATCGGGAGGATATTAGCCTGCGCGCACTCGAGACACTGCGGCGTGTCGACCGGGTGGCCGCCGAGGACACGCGTCACAGCCGTCGCCTGTTGGCCCACCTGGGGATCGATAAATCAATGATGTCTCTGCACGAGCACAACGAAAGTCGGGCGGCGCAACGCATTCTGGATTACCTGCTGGAGGGTGAATCGATCGCATTGATTTCCGATGCAGGTACCCCATTGATCAGCGATCCGGGTTTCCCACTCGTGCGTGCATGCCTTGCTCAGGGCGTCAACGTGGTGCCTGTGCCGGGTGCCTGCGCACTGATCGCGGCGTTGTCTGTCGGTGGGCAGCCAACCGACAGATTCCGCTTCGAGGGTTTCCTGCCGCGCAAACGGCAGGCCCGGCGCAGTCATCTACGCCGCATGGCCACAGAGACCGCAACATTGGTGTTCTACGAATCGTCACACCGTATCCTCGAGTCTCTTTGCGATTTGCGCGATGTATTCGGCCCCGACCGGGCAGCTACGCTGGCCCGCGAACTGACCAAGATCCATGAGACTGTCAAACCCGGGACGCTTGGCGAGCTCGTCGCGTGGATTGAGGCGGACGATAGGCAGCGCAGGGGAGAGTTCGTGCTCATCATCGGGGGTATGCCGGCAGGGGCCGCCGGGGCCGTGGACAGCGATAAGCTGCTCACTGTCCTGCTCGAGGAACTGTCGATCAAACAGGCCGCAACGCTGGCTGCCCGCGTCACCGGTGAAAAACGCAATCAAGTCTATCGGCGCGCGCTGGCACTGCAACGTGAGATCTGAGGGCTTGTCAGCCGCAGGGGCTTCCTCTAGGGTGGAATCCGGAGTCGGCCAGACGATCGCGGTCGCCAAGCGGCGGCGGAGGAAAGTCCGGGCTCCACAGGGCAGGAGGCCAGGTAACGCCTGGGCGATGCGAATCGACGGAAAGTGCCGCAGAAAGCAGACCGCCGATGTCGCCGGATACGTTTCGGCGGCAGGTAAGGGTGAAAGGGTGCGGTAAGAGCGCACCGCGCCTTCGGCAACGAAGGTGGCAGGGTAAACCCCCTCCGGAGCAAGACCAAATAGGGAGACGTGCCTCTGGCAGCCTGCGGCCCGCAGGTGTCTTCGGGTAGGTCGCATGAGGCGTTCGGTGACGGGCGTCCCAGATGAATGATCGTCCTCGACAGAACCCGGCTTACCGGCCGACTCCATTTTCTGCTCGCCCGCCGGCATCGCGGCCGGATCTGGCGGCGTCCATCCGATGATCCCTCCCCCCGCCGAATGTGACGGGAATTCCATTCCCCAAATCCGTCGCTTCGGACCAAATTCTTGATAAGTCACTTTAACTCAAGCTTTTAGTGAGCTGTTTTTCGTCTGTTTCTACCATCTTCTCCTTTCTCGCCTAAGTCCCTGAGGCGTAAGCATTTTTCGCTGCAAAACGCTTGACCATGTGGGGTAAGCCACCTACCATTGGATGCGAAGTGGGTAATTGTGGGGATCTAGGGGGAATTGCCCACCCTAAAAAGGAGACGGCGAAGCCGTGTTTTTGGGGGTCAGTACACTCAATCTCGACGCCAAAGGGCGTCTTGCGGTCCCGGCCCGGCACCGTGAGACGCTGGCGCAGTGCTGCGCGTCGCGCGTGGTGGTCACCGTCAATCCGATGGCCGGTGAAAAGTGCCTGTGGTTATTCCCCGAGGGCAACTGGCGCGACGTGGAGCGCACCCTGTCGCGGCTGCCTGCATTTGATCCCCAGGCCCAGGCCATGCGGCGTCTGATGATCGGTTATGCGTCTGAGCTGGAACTCGACGGGCAGGGCCGCATCCTGTTATCGACCGAGCAGCGTGATTTCGCGGGCCTCGGCAAGCGCGTCGCTCTGGTCGGCCAGGGCAAGAAATTCGAGATCTGGGACGAACAAGTCTGGTCGAGCAGTCAGGAGCAATGGCAGGCGATGCTGGTCGCAGAAGAGGGTGGGCTATCGGAAGCCCTGCAAGGGATCGTTCTGTGACGGCCGCAGAAACCGGGCATGTTCCAGTGATGCCGGACGAGGCTGTCCGCGCGCTCGCTATCCGTCCTGGCGGTGTCTACATAGACGGGACGTTCGGACGCGGTGGCCACAGCCAGCGCATCTTGGGGGCGCTCGGCGAGGGCGGTCGCCTGCTGGCGTTCGACAAGGACGAGCAGGCAGTTCGGGTCGCGCAGCAACGATTTGGCGCCGACCCGCGGTTTGCCATTGTCCATGGGAGCTTCGCCGGCGTCGCAGAGGCGGCGATCGATAGAGGCCTGCAGCATCGAGTAGACGGTCTATTGCTCGATCTTGGAGTGTCGTCACCGCAACTCGACGATCCGGCACGGGGCTTCAGTTTTCTCGCCGATGGCCCGCTCGACATGCGCATGGATCGTCGCCAGGGAGAGAGTGCCGCGCAGTGGCTGGCCGAGGCGCGCGAAGAGGATATTGCGATGGTGCTACGTGAGTATGGCGAGGAGCGTTTTGCGCGGCGGATTGCGCGCGCGATCGCTGCACGCCGTGCGCAGCGCCCCATCACCGTGACCCGTGATCTGGCTGATCTGGTAGCCCAGGCCTGTCCGATCAAAGAGCGGCACAAGCATCCGGCAACTCGCACTTTCCAGGCGATTCGAATCTACATCAACCGCGAACTCGATGATCTGAAGACCTGTCTGCGCGAGTCGCTAGACGTGCTGGCGCGCGGCGCGCGTCTGGTCGTGATCAGCTTTCATTCACTTGAGGATCGTATTGTCAAGCGTTTCATGCGCGAGGCGGCGCGTGGCCCTCTGTTACCCAAGGGCCTCCCGGTGGTGCACGCCAAGACACAGGGCCGGCTGCGCATCCTGGGCAAGGCGTTGCGCGCCTCCGAGGCCGAGTTGCATGACAACCCACGGGCGCGCAGCGCGGTGCTGCGGGTGGCTGAGGTGTTGGGATGACCCGCGCTCAGGCGTTTTGGCTTGCATGCCTGGTCGTCGCGGTGATCTGCAGCGGTACCGGCGTGGTCTACGCCAAGTATGTTTCGCGTGTATTGTTCGTCGAGCTGCAGCAGGTGCGAGCGCAGCGCGATCATGTAGATATGGAGTGGGGGCGGCTGCAGCTCGAACTGGCGACGCGCGGGGCATTGGGGCGGGTAATGCGGATCGCCGATGAGCGGTTGCAGATGCAGGTGCCCAAGCCTGAACAGATCGTCGTGGTGAAATAGGTGGCAGCACGTCGTGACAAACGTGCGCGCCGGATGCGACGCGAAGAAAAGGCGTTACCGAGTTACGCGGGGCGACGTCATACGGTCCTGTTGCTGTTCATGCTGGCCGGTGCCACGCTGATCTGGCGTGCGGTTGATCAGCAGATCCTGGAGAAGGACTTTCTGCAGTCCGAGGGCGCCGACCGCTACCTGACCCAGGTCGAGGTGCCGGCACATCGTGGATTGATCACCGATCGGCGTGGCGATGTGTTGGCGCTGAGTACCCCGGTGGATTCCGTTGCGGCGAATCCACGCCTGCTCGGTGCGGACACCCAGCAGTTGGTGGCGCTTGCCAAGGCGCTGGCCATCGATCCGGAAGCTCTGCGCGCCAAGCTGGCGCGTTACAGCCAGCGACACTTCGTATATCTCAAACGGCGACTGCCGCCGGCAGCGGCGGCACAGGTGATGGAGGTGGTGCGGGTGCACGGGATACGGGGTGTGCACCTGGAGCGTGAATATCAGCGCTTCTACCCCGCTGGTGAGGTGTTTGCGCATGTTCTGGGTTTCACCGATGTGGACGATCAGGGCCAGGAGGGTCTGGAACTCGCCTACGATACCGCGCTGCGAGGTGATCCTGGCGCAAAGCTGGTATTACGCGATGGCCGCCGTCAGGTCGTTGATGATGTAGAGAACATCCACAGTCCGCGCGGCGGAAAACACCTGGCGCTGAGCATCGATCAGCGGTTGCAGTTCATTGCATATCGGGAACTCAAGGCCGCGGTTAAAAGGCAACGTGCGGTCGCCGGTTCGCTGGTCCTGCTTGACGTACCCAGCGGCGAGGTGTTGGCGATGGTCAATCAGCCATCCTACAACCCGAACGCCAATCGCTCGAATAGACGGGGGCGCTTGCGCAACCGGGCGCTGACTGATGTCTTCGAGCCGGGTTCAACGATGAAACCTTTCACCGTGGCGGCCGCACTGGACGCGGGCGTCATTAAGGCCGATTCGGTAATCGATACCTCGCCGGGATACTTTCGTCTGGGGGCCGCTCAAGTACAGGATTCGAAAAATCTCGGCGTCATCGATGTGGGCACCGTGCTCAGTAAGTCGAGCAATGTGGGTGCAGGCAAGATCGCACTGGCGTTGGACAAGCGACAGCTTTGGCAGGCGATGGACAAGCTCGGTTTTGGTCGTCAGGTCGGGACGGGTTTCCCGGGCGAGGTGGCAGGGCAGCTCAGCGACTATCAGCGCTGGGCGCAGATTGATCAGGCGACCTTGTCGTTTGGCTACGGCATTTCGGTCACTACCCAGCAACTGGCGCAGGCCTATGCGACCCTGGCCAACGACGGCGTTTTCGTGCCGGCAACTTTACTGAAACGTGATATTCCGGCCCGCGGGCACCGGGTTTTCTCTCGGTCTGCTGCGGAGACCGTGCGGCGCATGCTCGAATCAGTGGTTCAAGCCGAGGGGACCGCGCCGGACGCGGCGGTCCTTGGCTATCGCGTCGCCGGCAAGACCGGAACGGTGAAAAAGTTCGGTCCTCACGGCTATAGCGACGACCGATATCTGTCGCTGTTCGCTGGTATGGCGCCGGCCCACGACCCGCGCGTCGTCATGGTCGTCATGCTCGATGAGCCCAGGGCGGGGAAATTCTATGGGGGCCAAGTCGCCGGCCCGGTATTTTCGGCAGTCATGGCGGAGACACTGCGCTTGTTGAATGTCACGCCCGATGTGGCGGTCGATCCCGCGCTGCGCGTGGCGGCCGCCGGAGAGGGGCGATGATGCCGCAGCGTACCGATGGCAAGAGTCTGTTGCTGGCAGATCTGCTGCCCGCGCTGTCCGCCAGCGACTGGGCCAGACGCCAGGCCATCGGCTCACTGGCGCTGGATAGTCGCGAGGTCGAACGCAATGGCCTGTGGCTGGCATTGCAGGGAGGCCGTGGGCATGCGTTGGAGTATTTCGAACAGGCACGCGGGCGGGGTGCAGTTGCGGTGATCGCCGAGCCGGGCGGGGCATGGGATCGCGACCGTATTGCCCGCTTGTCTAGCGAGGTGCCGGTGATTGCACTCCCGGGCCTGCGTCGCGAGGCAGGCGAGATCGCTGCCCGCTTTTTTGGTCAAGCGGCGCAGGCGATGCGCGTCGTCGGGGTCACCGGCACCAACGGCAAGACCAGTGTGGCGCATTTCCTCGCGCAGGCGCTGTCCACGCGGGTGCCAACCGCAGTGCTCGGCACTATCGGGAACGGTTTTATAGGCGACCTTCGGAATTCGAGTCACACGACCCTGGATACGGTGAATCTGCATGCGAATCTGGCCGAGATGTTTGCCCGCGGCGCGCGCGCGGTGGCCATGGAGGTCTCCTCGCATGCGCTGGATCAGGAACGCGTCGCCGGTGTGCCTTTTCATACCGCCGTATTTACCAACCTGAGCCATGAGCACCAGGACTACCATGGCGGTATGCAGGCCTACGGGGATGCCAAGGCGCGCCTGTTTCGCGGTGCTGGCCTGAGCTTTGCAGTGATCAACGTCGACGATCCTTTTGGTGCGACGTTGGCCGCCGAGGCGCGTCCGCGCACGTTCACTATTGCGGTTGGGTGCGGCACCAATCTGACGCGCCTTGGTGACCGCTATCTCCAATTGCGCCATGTCGAGGCGCGCCCCGATGGGCTGACGATTCGCTTTGACTCGAGCTGGGGAAGCGGCGAACTGCAGAGTCACCTTCTGGGCCGCTTTAATGCCGAGAATCTGGCTTTGGCACTGGCAGTTCTGCTTGCCTGGGACATGCCGCTGGGCGCCGCAATGGCTGCCCTCGGACAGGTGCAGCCGGTTGTCGGCCGCATGATGGCCTTTCTCGCACCGAACAGGCCGCGCGTGGTGGTGGACTACGCCCATACACCGGATGCACTGGAGAAGGTGCTGTGCAGCATCCGGGAGCACGTCAATGGTCGACTAGTCTGCGTGTTCGGCTGTGGCGGCGATCGCGATCGAAGCAAACGGCCGCAGATGGGCGAGGTCGCGCGCCGGCTGGCCGATCGAGTCATCCTGGCTGATGATAATCCGCGCTCGGAGGACCCAGCGCAGATCGTCGCCGATATCCTCAGCGGGATGGAGACCCGCGATACTGTACACATCGAGCACGATCGCGCAACGGCGATTCGGGTCGGCATTGCCGCGGCCGGCGCGAATGATCTGGTCCTGGTGGCTGGCAAAGGGCACGAGGACTATCAGGAAGTGGCCGGACAGCGCCTGCCCTTCAGCGACATCGAGCAGGTACAACAGGCGCTGCACGGAGGGGCCGCATGAGTATGCTGCGGCTTTCCGAGCTGGCGGACATCGTTGAAGGCCGAATGATAGGCGACGATCATTGGTTTGAGGGGGTGAGTACCGATACCCGTCAGCTGCAGCAGGGTGAGCTGTTCGTGGCGCTGCATGGCCCAAACTTTGACGGACACGATTACCTTGCGGCCGCGCGGCAGCGGGGTGCGGCCGGCGCCCTGGTCGAGCGCAGCGACCCCTGCGACATCGCAACGGTGCAGGTAGCCGACAGCTTGCTGGGTCTGGGACGGCTAGGCCAGCAATGGCGCCTGCGCAGCTCCGCGCGGGTGGTCGCCGTCACCGGGAGCAACGGCAAGACGACGTTGAAAGAGATGATTGCCGCGATCCTTGCCTGCCAGGGGCCGGTGTTGGCGACCCAGGGTAATCTGAACAACGCCATCGGTGTTCCACTGACCCTATGTCGGCTGCGCGACGAGCGCTTTGCGGTCATCGAACTGGGCGCCAATCATCGTGGCGAGATCGATTACCTCAGCGCGCTGGTGCATCCGGACGTGGCGGTACTGAATAACGCCGGTCGCGCCCATCTCGAGGGTTTCGGCAGTCTCAAAGGCGTGGCTCAGGCAAAGGCCGAGATCATCAACGGGCTCGGCGTCGATGGTGTATTCGTATTCAACGCCGATGACCGCTTCGCGCCCATGTGGCGCCAACTCGCCGCTGAACATGAGCAATGCACCTTTGGGGTTGTCAATCCAGCGGATGTCTCCAGCCCCGCGGATGCCTACGAGGTGGTCTGGAAAGCGGGGCGTTTTGATGCGCGCTTTCCGGTGGTCTGCGCGCAGGGCGAGGTCGAGATAAACCTTCAGCTGGCCGGCGAGCATAACCGGATGAATGCGCTCGCAGCCATTGCCGCGAGTCTGGCTGTCGGAGCGACACTGGCCCATGCTGCGCAGGGATTGCACGACTTGGCGCCGGTCGCCGGCCGTCTGTGCCCACTGCCTGGCGTGAATGGCGCGCGCCTGATCGACGACAGCTACAACGCGAACCCGGATTCAGTGATCGCGGCGCTGCGCGTCCTTGGTGCGGCGCCGGGGCGGCGCACCCTGGTGTTGGGCGATCTGGCCGAACTCGGTGATGATGCCGAGACGTTGCACCGGCAGCTGGGTGTCCAGGCGGCCAAGTTCGGCGTGGATAGGCTGCTGACCGTCGGTGTGTTGAGCGCCCATGCAGGGCAGGCATTCGACGGCGAGCACCATCACTATCCGGATCGTGCGTCATTGGTGGATGCCCTGATAGCGGAACTGTCCGGGGATGACAGCGTGCTCATCAAGGGCTCGCGCTCGTCGAAACTGGATCAACTGGTCTCCGGGCTGCGTCTCGAGGATGCCGCATGTTGATCTACCTGGCCGATTATCTGGCGCAGTTCGATCGCGGATTTCTGGTGTTTCGCTACATTACACTGCGGACCATTTTGGCCGTACTCACGGCGTTGACCATCTCGTTCCTGGTCGGCCCGGCGATGATCCGTCGGCTCAGCCGTTACAACATCGGCCAGACAGTGCGTGACGACGGTCCAGAGAGTCATTTGTCGAAGTCCGGCACCCCCACAATGGGAGGTGCGCTCATTCTGGTGGCGGTCGCCGTGGCCACGCTGCTGTGGGCCAATCTCGATAACCGCTACGTCTGGATCGTACTGCTCACCACGTTGGCTTTCGGGGCCATCGGTATGTGGGATGACTACCGCAAGCTGGTGCTCAGGGATGCGCGCGGCCTGGCACCGCGCTGGAAGTATCTATGGCAGTCACTGTTCGGTATCGCGGCCGCACTAGCGTTGTATGCGAGCGCTGTACTCCCGGCGGAGACGCAACTCCAGATTCCTTTCTTCAAGGATCTCGTGCTGAATCTTGGTCCGGCGTTTGTCGTACTGAGTTATTTCGTCATTGTGGGCTCTTCGAATGCCGTCAATCTGACCGATGGTCTGGATGGACTGGCGATCCTGCCCACGGTGCTGGTCGCCGGTGCGCTGGCCGTGTTTGCTTACGCGACCGGACATGTCCAGATCGCCGCGTACCTGTTGATCCCGCACCTGCCAGGGGTCGGTGAGTTGACCGTGCTGTGCGGCGCCCTGGTAGGTGCGGGCCTTGGTTTCCTCTGGTTCAACGCCTACCCCGCGCAGGTCTTTATGGGCGACGTGGGTGCGCTGGCGCTGGGTGCCGCACTGGGCACGTTGGCGGTCGCGGTGCGTCAGGAGATCACGCTGCTGATCATGGGCGGGGTGTTTGTCGTGGAGACGGTGTCAGTGATGTTACAGGTGGCGTCGTTCAAGTTGACCGGTCGACGCATCTTCCGGATGGCACCGCTGCATCATCACTTCGAACTCAAAGGATGGCCGGAACCTCGCGTGATCGTGAGGTTCTGGATCATCACGGTCATTCTGGTGCTGGTCGGGCTGGCCAGCCTGAAGATTCGCTAAGGCATGAACATGGCGCAGGCACTGCAACATGACGGACCGGGTGCCAAAACCCTGATCGTCGGTCTGGGCGCGACCGGGCTTTCGTGCGCGCGCCATCTGGCCGAACAGGGCGTCCAGGTCGCGGTTGCCGACAGCCGCAGCGCACCGCCGGGCCTCGATGCCTTGAATGACGAATACCCGGACATCGCAGTGTTTCTCGGCCCGTTCGACGACCAGCTGTTCGATAGTGCGGAATGCCTGGTGGTGAGCCCCGGGATACCGGTATCGACACCGCAGATCGCGGCCGCGCGGAGGCGTGGCGTACCGGTGATCGGCGACATAGAGCTGTTCGCGCGCGCGGCGCGCGCGCCGGTGGTGGCGATAACGGGATCCAACGGCAAGAGTACAGTTACTACGCTGCTCGGTGAAATGGCCAGGGCGAGCGGCATCCAGGTCGCCGTTGGCGGCAATCTGGGAGAGCCGGCACTCGACCTGCTTGATGATGCGATGGCGCTCTATGTGCTCGAGCTGTCCAGTTTCCAGCTGGAGACCACGGAGGCGCTGCAGCCCGCGGTCGCCACGGTCCTCAATGTCAGCCCAGATCATATGGATCGCTACACGGACCTGGAGACCTACGCCGCAGTCAAAGCGCGCGTCATGCAGGGTGCGGGTGTGGGGGTGTACAACGCCGACGACCCTATTGTCGCGGCGATGGGCGGCGCCGACGATGCATGGTATTTCACCCTCGGCGAATCGCAGAACGACAAGATGCTCGGCGTATGCCCAATCGATGGTAAAGATTACCTGTGCCGCGCAGAACAGCCCTTGCTGGCAGCCGATGAGCTGAAGATTCCCGGGCAGCACAATCGCGCCAATGCGTTGGCCGCGCTCGCCATGGGGACTGCACTGGGCCTGGATCTGAATGCAATGCTCGAGGTGTTGCGCAATTTTCACGGCCTGCCGCATCGCACGGAGTTTGTCGCCGAGATCGAAGGTGTCCGATGGTACAACGACAGCAAAGGCACCAATGTCGGTGCGGCGATCGCGGCGCTGCAGGGGCTCGACCGGGGCGATGCGACGCGCACGGTGCTGATCGCTGGAGGCGACTGCAAAGGCGCTGATTTTGCACCGCTTGCGCCAGTCTTGGAGCATTGTGCGCGCGCATTGGTGCTGCTGGGCCGAGATGCAGCGGCAGTAGCCGCGGTTGCGCCCGCGGCGCTGGCGGCGGTGCGCGCCGCAGACATGGATGATGCCGTGGCCAAGGCTGCAGGTCTCGCCCGACGCGGAGATCGCGTGTTGCTCTCGCCGGCCTGCGCCAGCTTTGACATGTTCGACGGTTACGCGCAGCGCGGCGATCGTTTCAAGCAGGCGGCAAGGAGGCTGGCGTGACGAGCATGATGGCCCGACCGCGCAGTGGTACCGATCTGCGTCTACCAGGCATGGATAGCGTGCTGCTGACCGCTGTGGTCGTGCTGGCAGGTTTTGGCATCGTGATGGTTGCCTCGGCCTCGATGCACCTTGGCGAGCGCGATGGTGACATCCTGCGCTACGTCAATCGCCACCTGTTCGCGTTGGCACTGGGAACACTCGCCGCTTGGATGGTCTATCAGACCCCGACGCACTGGTGGCACAAGTCGAGCACGACGCTGTACTTCCTCGGTATTGCGCTGCTGCTGCTGGTGTTTGTGCCCGGATTCGGGCGTGAGGCCAATGGCGCCCTGCGCTGGGTCGCGGCGGGTCCATTGAGCCTGCAGACGTCGGAGTTCATGAAGGTCTTTATCGTCCTTTACATGAGTAGTTATCTGGTACGCCGGCAGCTGGAAGTGGCGCATTCCCCTTGGGGCTTCGTCAAACCCATTCTCTTACTGCTGTTGGCGTGTTCGCTGTTGATGCTGCAGCCCGACTTCGGCACCACGGTGGTGCTTCTGATGACGGCATTTGGCATGTTGTTCCTGGGTGGCGCGCCGCTGTGGCAATTCGCGCTGCTGGTGGTGCTCGCAATCGGGTCGCTGCTGGCCCTGGTGTGGGTTTCGCCATACCGCCTCGAGCGAGTGACCTCGTTCCTCAATCCCTGGGAGCATGCGCAGGATTCGGGTTATCAGTTGGCACAGGCGTTGATCGCCTTCGGTCGCGGCGAATGGACCGGTGTCGGGCTGGGTAACGGTATCCAGAAACAGTTTTATCTGCCGGAGGCGCACACCGATTTCGTGATGGCGGTGATCGGTGAAGAGTTTGGGTTGTTTGGGACGCTGCTGGTTATCTGCATGTTCGGACTGATCATCTGGCGCAGTTACGCGATCGGTGCACACGCCGAGCGGCGCGGTGACCGTTATGCCGCCTACGTAGCCTATGGCCTGGGCCTTTGGCTCGGTATGCAGGCATTCATCAATATCGGTGTCAACGTAGGTTTGCTGCCGACCAAGGGGCTGACGCTGCCGTTTCTGAGCTACGGCAGCAACAGCATTATCGTGTGCTGTATCGCTGTCGGCATGCTGCTGCGGGTGCGCTACGAGAACCGTATCGGCGCGGATGATAAGGAAGGTCAGTGGCAGCGCGTATAACTATCATGGCTGGCGGTACCGGCGGGCATGTTTTTCCGGCCCTGGCGGTCGCACGCGAGTTGGCCGCGCGCGGTTGGCAGGTGAGCTGGTTGGGTACGCCAGACAGTTTTGAGTCTCGCGTGGTACCGCCACAGGGCTTCGAGCTCGATACCATCGCAGCGCATCGTCTGCGCGGCCAGGGTCTGCTACAGGCTCTGCTAGCACCACTTTATCTGCTGCGCGCGATGCTGCAGGCCTGGCAGGTACTGCGTCGCCGTCGCCCGCAGGTCGTCTTGGGGATGGGCGGCTTCGTCACCGGGCCGGGCGGCCTGATGAGTCGCGTGCTGCGCCTGCCGCTGGTCATCCATGAACAGAATGCTATCCCCGGGTTGACCAACCGTTGGTTGGCGCGGATTGCCACGCGGGTCCTCGAGGCCTTTCCCGGCAGTTTCCCGGCGGCGATGCGGGCGCAGGCCACTGGCAACCCGGTACGTGATGACATCGCCTCTCTGCCGCAGCCGGTGACGATCGAAATGGATCGTCCGCTGCATTTGCTGGTGATGGGCGGGTCATTGGGCGCCCAGGCATTGAACGAGGCGTTGCCCGGTGCGCTGGCCAAGATTGTCGCGCCGCAGCGACCGCAGGTGCGGCACCAGGCCGGGCGCGGCAAGGCCGAGAGTACCCGAGCGGCCTATCAGGCGCATGCGGTCAACGCCGAGGTAAGCGAGTTTGTCGACGACATGGCCACTGCCTATCGCTGGGCGGATCTGGTGATCTGTCGTGCGGGCGCGCTGACGATAGCGGAACTGATGGCCGCGGGGCGGGCAGCAGTGTTGGTGCCTTATCCGTTTGCAGTCGACGATCATCAGACGGTCAATGCCCGTTTCCTGACCGATCATGGCGCGGCGCGTCTGTTGCCGCAGACCGAGCTAACCATCGAGCGTTTGGCGGCGGTACTCCGCGGGCTGCTCGGCGACCGCGCCGAGTTGCATGCCCTGGCACAGGCAGCGCATCGCCTGGCCAGGCGCGATGCTACACGGCAGGTGGCGGATGTCTGCGAGGAGGTGCTCGCATGAGTGATCTGCCGATGACCAGCCCGCGTTACGCTGCCGAGACCATGGGGCGGGTTCGCCACTTGCATTTTGTCGGCATCGGTGGCGCCGGTATGAATGGTATCGCACAGGTCATGCTGAACCTGGGCTACGAGGTGTCCGGTTCGGATATTCGCCAGAGCGCTGCCACTGCACGGTTGGTGGAGCAGGGCGCGCAGGTTCATATAGGCCATACCGCAGATCAGGTGACCGGGGCGGACGCGGTGGTCATTTCCAGCGCGGTCGACGATGACAATCCAGAGATCATCGCGGCGCGGATGCAGCGGATCCCGGTCGTACCACGTGCCGAGATGCTGGCCGAGATCATGCGTTTCCGCTACGGCATCGCGGTGGCCGGCACGCATGGTAAGACCACTACGACCAGTCTGATCGCCAGCCTACTGATCGAGGGCGGTCTGGATCCGACCTATGTTATCGGCGGCCGCCTGAATGCGCGCGGCAGTTACGCCCACCTTGGTGAAGGCGAGGTGCTGGTTGCCGAGGCGGACGAGAGTGATGCCTCCTTCCTCTATCTGCAGCCGATGCTGGCAGTGGTCACCAATGTCGACGAAGACCATATGGTCACCTATGGCAATGACTTCGAGCGCCTGCGCGCGACTTTTCTGGAGTTCCTGCATCACCTGCCATTCTACGGCCAGGCAGTGATGTGCATCGATGATCCCAACGTGTGCGATCTCCTGCCAGAGGTCACACGCAAGGTCACGACCTTTGGCGCCAGCGAAGAAGCCGATGTGCGCGCGGTCGACATTGTGCAGCAGCAGATGCATACGCACTTTACGGTGCGGATGCATGGTCAGACGAGTTTCCCGGTGACCCTCAACATGCCAGGGCGGCACAACGTGCTGAATGCCCTGGCCGCGATTGCGGTAGCGAACGAGCTGGGTGTGAGCGTTTCAGCCATGCAATCGGCACTCGCCGGATTCGAGGGCATCGGACGCCGCTTTCAGGCAAGGTCTGGTTGCCGGGTCGGCGACTGCGAATTCATGCTGGTCGATGACTACGGCCATCATCCTCGCGAGGTGGCCGCGACCCTCGAGGCGGTGCGTGCCGGGTGGCCCGGGCATCGACTGCTTCTCGCCTTTCAACCGCACCGTTACAGCCGCACGCACGATGCCTTCGAGGACTTTGTCGCGATCTTGTCGCAGGTCGATGTGCTGGTGCTGACTGAGGTGTACGCGGCGGGTGAGGCGCCAATCGCCGGTGCTGATGGACGTGCGCTGAGTCGCGCGATTCGCGCGCGCGGCCACGTTGACCCAGTATTCCTCGAGGACGTCGTGGAACTGCCGGCGATACTGGCCGATATCGTCGCGGACGGTGACATCGTGATCACCATGGGGGCCGGCAACATAGGCGCCGTGGCGATGACTATGGCGGAGCGGCTTTGTGCACGAGGCAAAGAATGACGTCGGTCGGTTTCTGGCGACAGAAGGACGCCGGGCTGCGCAAGACCACGCAGCAGACATCGTTCACGTGGCCCACGGAATGGCGATGATGACAGCGCCCAAGCAACCGATATTGCGCGGTGACCTGCGCTTCGACGAGTCGCTCAAGCGCTATAACAGCTGGCGCGTCGGCGGGGCTGCAAGGCAGCTCTACCTGCCGGCCGACAGCGACGATCTGGCGGTTTTTCTGCGCACGCTGCCGAGCGATGAGCCGCTCCTCTGGCTCGGCCTGGGCAGCAATCTGTTGATTCGCGACGGTGGTTTTCGCGGCACTGTCATTGCGTTGCAGGGGCGCCTCAACGATTTGCAGATAAGCGGCAGTGAGGTAGAGGTCGATGCGGGGGTGGCCTGCGCGAAGGTTGCCCGTGAATGCGCGCGTGCGGGCCTGGCCGGCGCTGCGTTCCTGGCCGGCATCCCCGGCACTATGGGCGGAGCCCTGGCAATGAATGCCGGTGCATTCGGGGGTGAGACATGGTCGATTGTCCGCACGGTGGCCACGATCGACAGACTCGGGTTGATTCGCCGGCGCGAGCCGAGTGAGTACCGAATCAATTACCGTGCGGTGGTTCGCCCAGGCGAGGAATGGTTCCTCTCTTGTACCTTGGGGCTTGCGCCGGGAGACGCCGACGCCGAACAGATGGCGATTCGCAGATTTCTCGAGCGGCGTGCTGCGACTCAACCGACAGGGCAGCCGAGCTGTGGTTCGACTTTCCGCAATCCGCCCAGCGACTACGCGGCGCGATTGATCGAGGCCAGCGGGCTCAAGGGTTACCGCGTTGGGGGCGCCGAGGTCTCGACGAAGCACGCGAATTTCATCATCAACGCCGGCGACGCAAGCGCGGCCGACATCGAACAATTGATCGTCTATGTACAGGCGGAGGTGGCGCGTAGCCAAGGTGTAAACCTGCAGGCCGAGGTGCACATGGTGGGAGAGCCGCGATGAAACTTCGAGCCAGCGACTTTGGCAGGGTTGCGGTGCTCATGGGCGGCTGGGCCGCTGAGCGTGAGGTATCTCTGGTGAGCGGCCAAGCGGTGCTTGACGGGCTGTCAAGGCGCGGCGTCGACGCACAGGGTATCGATGTGGGCAAGGATGTGTTGCAGCGCCTGGCGGACGGCGGCTACGACCGTGTGTTCAACGTCTTGCACGGTCGTGGCGGCGAGGATGGTGTGATCCAAGGTGGTCTGGAGATCCTCGGTCTGCCCTATACCGGCAGTGGCGTAATGGGTTCGGCAATCGCCATGGACAAGTACCGGACCAAGCTGTTGCTGCAGTCGCTCGGACTGCCGACGCCGGGGTTTGCGCTAATCAACGACGAAGAAGATATCTCGGCCGCCTGCGAGCTGGGCTTTCCGCAGATGGTCAAACCGGCGCTTGAGGGTTCGAGTATCGGCATGGCGCGCGCAGACGATCCCGATCAGCTGCGCACGGCCTGGGCCACGGCGGCGAAATACGATAGCCATGTTATGACCGAGTGCTGGGTCAGCGGCGCCGAGTTCACGGCCGCGATCCTTGGCCGCGACACACTACCGTTGATCAAGCTCGAGACGGCACATGCCTTCTATGATTACGACGCTAAGTACGTCGCCGACGACACCCGTTACCTGATTCCCTGCGGTCTGGATCAGGCGAATGAGTCGGCGCTCCAGGCGCTGGCGCTGCGGGCCTTCGATGCCGTCGGCGCCAGCGGCTGGGGACGCGTGGACATCCTGATGGATGGCGAAGGACGTCCATGGCTGATCGAAGTGAATACCGTGCCGGGCATGACCGGCCACAGTCTGGTGCCTATGGCGGCCAAGGCGATCGGCATCGATTTTGATGAACTGGTCTGGCGCATCCTGGCGCAGACGCTGGAGGCGGTGTGAAGACAGCCAGGGGACACAGACGCAGTCAACCGCTGCGCAAGGCGTGGCAACGCAAGCCATGGTCCAGACTGCTCGGAACCGCTCTGACCCTCTTCCTGGTGGCGGGTGCGGTTGCGTTTGTCTATCACACGCTGTCGCAGCCAGGACGTCTGCCACTGCGCGTGGTCGAGGTAAAAGGAGACTTCCGGCACCTCGAGACCGTGCATATCGAACGCAGTGTGATCGACGCAATCGATGGGGGATTCTTCAGCTGTGATATGCAGAAGCTGCGCACTGCCGTGCTGGCGATACCCTGGGTTGAAGACGTAAGCATTCGGCGCGTCTGGCCGGACAAACTCAGCATGCTGGTCACCGAACAGGTGCCGCTGGCGCGCTGGGGTGAAGATGCCCTGATCAGCGTGCGGTCCCGCATATTCCGACCCGCATCGCTTGGAGAGTACGCCGGTCTGGTCAAACTCAGCGGCCCTGCCGGTAGCGGGGACCGCGTAGTCGTTTTCTTCCAGGCCATTGTCTCGGCAGCCAGGGCCCGGGACCTCAGCATCCGCGAGGTGCAGTTGGACGAGCGTCGCCATTGGTGGGTGCGCTTTGCCGACGGCCTTACCCTGTCGCTCGGGCGCGAGGATGTCGAGAATCGCCTGGCCCAATTCTTTCGTGTCTATCCCAAGCTGATCGCGGATCCACAGCGTCGACCGGAGCGCATTGATATGCGTTATGCGCATGGTTTTGCCGTGCGCTGGCAGGAGCCGAACGCGAATGCAGGCGAATTGGAGGCGCAGGATAAAGTCTGATGGTCAAGCGTACTGACAAGAACATCATCGTTGGTCTGGATATCGGCACCTCCAAGGTGGTCGCCATAGTCGGGGAGGTGAGACAAGACAACGAGATCGAGATTATCGGGATCGGATCGAATCCGTCGCGTGGTCTGAAAAAAGGTGTCGTGGTCAACATCGAGTCGACCGTGCAGTCGATTCAGCGCGCGGTCGAAGAGGCCGAGCTCATGGCTGGGGTAGAAATCGATTCCGTCTTTGCCGGCATCGCGGGGAGCCATGTCTCGAGCCTGAATTCACATGGCATCGTTCCGATCAAAGACGGCGAGGTATCGCATGCCGATGTGGAACGCGTCATCGATGCGGCACGTGCGGTGGCCATCCCGGCTGATCAGAAGATCCTGCATATCCTGCCACAGGAATTCATTATCGATAACCAGGAAGGCATCCATGACCCAGCGGGCATGTCCGGCGTGCGCCTCGAGGCGCGGGTCCACATGGTGACCGGTGCAGTGAGTGCGGCACAGAACATTGTCAAATGCGTGCGGCGCTGTGGCCTTGAGGTCGAAGATCTGATCCTCGAGCAACTGGCTTCGAGTTACTCGGTGCTCGAGGATGACGAAAAAGATCTCGGCGTATGTCTGGTCGACATCGGAGGTGGCACTACCGATATCGCGGTATTCACCGGCGGCTCTATTCGCCATACGGCAGTCATCCCGATTGCCGGCGATCAGGTGACCAACGATATCGCGGTCGCCCTGCGCACACCGACACAGCACGCAGAAGAGATCAAGTTGAAATACGCTTGTGCGCTCACTCAGCTTGCCAGTGCGGACGAGACCATCGAGGTACCGAGTATCGGCGATCGGCCCCCGCGCCGTTTGTCGCGGCAGACGCTTGCCGAAGTGGTGGAGCCGCGCTACGAGGAGCTGCTGACGCTGATACAGGCGGAATTGCGCCGCTCCGGTTATGAAGACTTGGTCGCCGGCGGTGTCGTATTGACTGGCGGCAGTTCGAAGATGGAGGGCCTGATCGATCTCGCGGAGGAGGTTTTTCACATGCCGGTCAGGCTGGGCATTCCCCAGTACGTGACCGGCCTGGTCGATGTGGTTCGCAATCCCATTCATGCCACGGGCGTGGGATTGCTGTTGTTTGGATATCGCAACCGGGCAATGCACGTGCCCGAGCTTTCTGGCGGTGGTGGGATGAAATCGGTCTGGAACCGGATGAAGAGCTGGTTCCAGGGAAACTTTTAATCAGATTGTATAGAGCCCCGTTGGGGCAGATCTGCAGCAGGAGATGAGCGAGATGTTTGAGTTAATGGACGTAGATAGCCAAAACGCAGTGATCAAGGTAATCGGTGTCGGCGGCGGTGGAGGCAACGCCATAAATCACATGTTGCGTTCCAACATCGAGGGTGTGGAGTTTATCTGCGCCAATACGGATGCCCAGGCGCTGCGCAGCACCGAGGTACGTACGGCGCTGCAGCTGGGTTCCAACGTGACGCGCGGACTCGGCGCGGGGGCCAATCCGGACCGCGGCTGCGAGGCGGCCGTGGAGGATCGCGACCGGATCTGTGAGGCGCTGGAGGGCGCGGATATGGTCTTCATAACCGCGGGTATGGGCGGCGGAACCGGTACAGGTGCCGCACCTGTGGTGGCCGAGGTGGCCAAGGATCTGGGTATCTTGACCGTGGCGGTCGTCACCAAGCCGTTTAGTTTTGAGGGCGGCAAGCGCCTGCGGATTGCCGAAGACGGCATCGCCAGACTCTCTGAGCACGTCGACTCGCTGATCACAATCCCGAACGAGAAGCTTCTCTCGGTATTGGGTAAGACCACATCGCTGTTGGACGCCTTCAAGGCCGCCAACGATGTGCTGCTGAATGCAGTGCAGGGTATCGCCGAATTGATCACCAAACCCGGTCTGATCAATGTGGACTTCGCCGACGTGCGCACGGTAATGGCCGAGATGGGTCTCGCTATGATGGGGACCGGCAAGTCGACCGGTGACCAGCGTGCACGCGAGGCGGCCGAGCTGGCGATCCGCAGTCCGCTCCTCGAGGACGTCAATTTATCCGGCGCACGCGGCATCCTGGTAAACATCACTGCGGGCCTGGATCTCGCAATAGGCGAGTTCGATGAGGTGGGCAACACTGTGAAGGAGTTCGCGCGAGACGATGCGACCGTCGTCGTGGGAACCGTCATTGATCCGGACATGGTCGATGAGATGCGGGTCACGGTCGTTGCGACCGGCCTCGGTGAGGAAGAGCCGGCAGCCTTGAGAAAGCCCGAGGTCGAGATCAAGCCGGTGCGCTTGATCAACAACGATGCGTTGGATACGGAAGAACTCGATTACACTTCGCTCGAAGTGCCGACCAACATCCGGCGCAGCCCGAAGTCCGCCAACGAGTATGTGAAGTCCGCAGAGAGCAAGGACATGGAGTATCTTGACATCCCTGCCTTTCTGCGGCGCCAGGCGGATTGATTGGGCCTCGATCTGGGGCTAACTTACTAAAGGGCCGCACATTTTTGCTTGATCCGGGTAGCGTAAAAGACGAGAATCAGGGTAATCCCTAAGGAACAATCGGGGGGGCTGCAGTACGGCGGCGGCGTTGAAGATCTGCGATATTGAGCGCTTAAACAGCTGAAAATTAACGGGATATCGACTCGGGGAGTCCACGTCGATGATAAAGCAGCGCACCTTGAAGAACGTAATCCGCGCCACCGGGGTGGGACTCCACACGGGGGAAAAGGTCTTTTTGACCCTGCGCCCAGCAGCGCCTGACACCGGGATTGTGTTCCGTCGCGACGATCTCGAGTCGCCCCTGGACATCCCGGCCAGGGCCGAAAATGTTGGCGATACACGGTTGTCGACCACTTTGGCGAAGGACGGCGTGCGGATCTCGACGGTCGAGCACCTGTTGTCGGCCTTTGCCGGACTGGGCATCGACAATGCGTATGCCGACGTTAGCGCCCCAGAGGTGCCGATTATGGATGGCAGCGCGGGGCCGTTCGTCTTCCTGATTCAGTCGGCAGGTGTCGAAGAGCAGAATGTCGCCAAACGCTTTATCCGAATCCGGAAGACGCTAGAGGTCAGAGACGGCGACAAGATCGCGCGCTTCGAGCCGTTCAACGGCTTCAAGGTGAGCTTTGGAATCGACTTCGACCATCCGGCGATGAGTGACGACAGTCGGCGCTCCGAGATCGATTTTTCGTCCACGTCGTTCGTGAAGGAGGTCAGTAGGGCGCGTACCTTCGGCTTCCTGCGCGAGATCGAGACCTTGCGTGAAAACGGCCTGGCGCTCGGCGGTAGTATGAACAATGCCATCGTCGTCGACGACTTTCGCGTACTCAACGAGGACGGGCTGCGCTATGGGGACGAGTTCGTCAAGCATAAGATCCTCGATGCTATCGGGGATCTGTACCTGCTGGGGCATAGTTTAATCGGTGCGTTCTTTGGTTATAAATCTGGCCATGAACTCAACAATCGTCTCCTCAAGGCCCTGATCGCGCAGCCGGATGCCTGGGAGGAGGTGACTTTCGCCGAGGCGGAGCGGGCGCCGATATCCTTCATGAAGCCTGCGCACGTATCTTCGTAAGTAGCTGATTTCATTATTTTCTGACGGCGAGTCCCAAGCGCTCCAGTGCCGCGCGCAGCTGCGGATGCTTGGTATCCTCCGCGCTATCGTGGATAATTGAGGCCGCTACAGCAGAGTGCTGCGCAGGTCTGTGACGCGGCCTACAAGATTCGCGTTCCACCAGCACCTTGACCGTGACCGCCGTCAGCGCGGTGTGATCAGGGCGCAGTAGACTCAATAGCTCGGGCGCCAGATAACGCAGTCGCGTCGCCCACACCGGCGAGTCGACGTGCAGGACCAATAGGCCCTCACGAATCTGCGCGGCGCGGCAATGTGGCGCCAGGTCAGCAGGCAGTAATCGGCGAATCTGGTTGAGGAGCGCGTTTTGTGCGCGGATCTCTCGTTCGAGAAGCTTGAGCGTAGGTTTGTCCTTCAGCAGGTGGCGAACCGACTTGGGGCTGCGGGCCATAGCGAGGTCTCTCAGCGCGGAGTCAACCGTTAAAGGTTACACCTTTGGCGGTCGATAAGTCTTAATGGCCGGCGAACAGACGAAATGAAAATCATATTCCTATCCGATGGGTGTCGACGCACTGCCAGCTTCGATCTCTGCTTCGCCAGGACCATGGTGATCAGCGGGCTGGTCCTGATTTGTGTCGTCGCCGCGGCACTTTGGGGTGGCTATCGGATGGGCCAACGGCCCGTGGCACCACCCGTCGGGATAGACGTTGCGTCGACAGAGATCTTGTCGCTGCTCGAGACCGAGCGGCAGGCGATCGCCGATGCCCGATCACAGCAGCGAGCACATACTGATGTACTGGCGCTCAGGATCGCCGAAATACAGGGACACCTGATGCGCCTGAATGCGCTGGGCGACCGCCTCGTGGAGGTCGGTAAACTGGACAGGGAGGAGTTCGATTTTTCGTCGTCCCCGCCGGTGGGCGGCGTCGATGATGCGCTGTCGGGCGAGATGCAGGACATCGCGGAGTTCAATGCCGAAATGAGCCGCATCTCGGCGCTGCTTGAAGATCGAGAAGACAAACTCGCGGCGATGGAACAATTGTTGACCAACCGCGAACTGATGGCGGCGATAAAGATATCCGGTCGGCCGGTCAAGAAGGGCTGGATGTCCTCGGCCTATGGCAAGCGCACCGATCCCTTCAAAGGCAAGAAGTCTTTCCATCGAGGCCTCGATTTCGCGGGCAAGCCCGGCGCCGATGTAATCGCCGTGGCATCGGGTGTGGTCTCCCGTTCTGAGAAGGTCGATGGTTACGGCAATGTGGTCGAGATCAAGCACGCCAACGGCTATTCCACGCTCTATGCGCACAACAAAGAAAACCTGGTGAAAGTCGGGGATGTGGTCGGCAAAGGTCAGACCATTGCGCTGCTTGGCAGCACCGGCCGATCCAGTGGCCCGCACGTACATTTCGAGGTGCATCGCGACGGCAAGCACCATAATCCGCTGCGCTTCGTAGGCAAGCCCTAGTAGCCCGCTTACCTCACCGACTTCCTACTGCGGACGTCGTTATGCTCGCTGTAACGAGTACGCCCCGTCGCAGCGGCATCTCGCCGCCCTCGCAACGAAACACGGTGAAATAAGCGGGCTCGCGCTTTGCCGGAAGACCCGCTGCGGCGGGTTTATTCGTTGCGTTCACCGCGTTCCAAAGCCCGATTGAGTTATCATTCTGGGCTTTGTTTTCCAGCCTGTCGGAGAAGGTCCTAGGTTAATGCTCAACAATCTCGTCAAGAAGGTCTTTGGCAGCCGCAACGATCGGCTGGTGAAGCGCATGCTCAAGTCGGTGGAGCAGATCAACGTGTTGGAGCCGGCCCTGATCGATCTCAGTGACGATGCCCTGGCTGCGAAGACTGTCGAGTTTCGCGAGCGACTAACAAAAGGCGAAACCACTGAGCAATTGCTCCCCGAGGCCTTCGCCGTGGTCCGTGAGGCCGGCAAACGCTCGCTGGGGATGCGCCATTTCGATGTGCAGATGATCGGTGGCATGGTGCTCAACCAGGGCGAGATCGCCGAGATGCGGACGGGGGAGGGCAAGACCCTGGTCGCCACGCTGGCGGTCTACCTGAATGCGTTGGTGGGCAAAGGCGTGCATGTCGTCACCGTCAACGACTACCTGGCGAGGCGCGACGCTGGTTGGATGGGGCGCCTCTATCACTTCCTCGGGATGAGCACCGGAGTGATCAATTCCTCCGGGGGCATGGGTCCGGACAGCGCTTCCTACATGCTTGATCTCGACCACCCTGGTGACAGCGGCGGTTATCAGCATCTGCGTCCGGTGACGCGCGCCCAGGCCTACGCCTGCGACATCACCTACGGTACCAACAACGAGTTTGGCTTCGACTATCTCCGCGACAACATGTCATTTTCGGCCGAGCAGCGCGCCCAACGGCGCTATTTCGCGGTCGTCGACGAGGTCGACTCCATATTGGTCGACGAGGCGCGCACGCCGTTGATCATTTCCGGGCCTGCCGAGGACAGCTCCGAGCTCTACCGGCAGGTCAACGGCATCCCGCGCGAGCTGGAGCGCCAGGATCCGATCACCAACGAGGAGGGGAAACCGGATTTCGGGCCGGGCGATTACTCGATGGATGAGAAATCACGCCAGGTCTTCCTGAGCGACCAGGGCCACGAAAAGGTCGAGCAGATGCTCAGTGAGGCCGGGCTCTTGGCCGAAGGCGAAAGCCTCTACGATCCCGGCAACATCATGTTGATGCATCACGTGATGGCAGCGCTGCGTGCCCATGCGCTGTTTCAGCGCAACGTCGACTACATCGTGCGCGATGGGCAGATCGTTATCGTCGACGAGTTCACCGGCCGGACCATGCCGGGACGCCGCTGGTCGGATGGTCTGCATCAGGCGATCGAGGCAAAGGAGGGGGTGCATATCCAGCAGGAGAATCAGACGCTGGCCTCGATCACCTTCCAGAACTACTTCCGCCTGTACGACAAGCTGTCCGGCATGACCGGCACCGCTGACACCGAGGCCTTCGAGTTTCAGCAGATCTATGGCCTCGAGGTGGTCGTCATCCCGACCAACCAACCCATGGTCCGCGATGACCAGACGGATTTGGTTTACCTGACTCAGCCGGAAAAGTATCGCGCGATCGTTGAGGATGCACGCGACTGTGTGCAACGCGGCCAGCCGGTGCTGGTCGGTACCGCGTCGATCGAGGTCTCCGAGCTGGTCTCGAAGATGCTCGAAGAGGGGAAGATCGACCACCAGGTGCTGAACGCCAAACAGCACGAGCGCGAGGCCCAGATCGTTGCCGAGGCGGGACAACCGGGCGCGGTGACCATCGCCACCAACATGGCGGGCCGCGGCACCGACATCGTGCTCGGCGGCAATCTCGACGTTGAACTGGGCCAGTTGGGCGAGTCACCTGGTGAAGAGCAGGTTGCCGAACTCAAGGCCGATTGGCAGACGCGCCACGAAAAGGTACTGAGCGCCGGCGGGCTGCGCGTGATCGGCACCGAGCGCCACGAGTCGCGGCGCATCGATAACCAGCTGCGCGGTCGGTCCGGCCGTCAGGGCGATCCCGGTTCATCGCGCTTTTACCTGTCGCTCGAAGACAGTCTGATGCGCATCTTCGCCTCCGAGCGCGTCTCCGGGTTGATGCAGAAGCTGGGCATGGAAGAGGGCGAGGCGATCGAACACCCGTGGGTGAACAAGGCGATCGAGAACGCACAGCGCAAGGTCGAGGGGCGCAACTTCGACATCCGTAAGCAACTGCTCGAGTACGACGACGTCGCCAATGACCAGCGTAAGGTGGTCTACCAGCAGCGTGACGAGCTCATGGACAGCGACGATATCTCCGAGACTATCCAGAATCTGCGCTTCGATATCCTCAACTCGGTGATCGACGGCCATATCCCGCCGCAGAGTCTTGAAGAGCAGTGGGATGTCCCGGGGTTGACCGAGGCCCTCGATGAGAATTTTGGCCTCGAGGCGCCTGTCCAGGAATGGCTGGATCAGGACGACAGCCTGCATGAAGAGACCCTGCGGCAGCGCATCCTCGATGAACTGGAAACGATCTATGCCGAAAAGGAGGCGCAGGCCGGCGCGCAACAGATGCGGCGGATCGAAAAAGAGGTGATGCTGTTCACGCTCGACTCGCACTGGAAGGAGCACTTGGCCGCGATGGACTATCTGCGCCAGGGTATCCACCTCCGCGGTTATGCCCAGAAGAACCCCAAGCAGGAATACAAGCGCGAGGCATTCGATATGTTCTCGGCGATGCTGAATGCCATCAAGCTGGAGGTGATCCAGATACTCAGCCGCCTGCAGCTGCAGGCCCCGCCCGGCATGCCCGAGTACGTGCCCGATCCCTCGGAGTTCGAGTTCAAGCATGAGGCGTTCGAGGGCCTGGGCGGTGGTGCGCCGGCCGACGAGGCGGAGGCGCCGGTCATGGAAGAGAAGAAGCCCTTCGTGCGGCCGGATCGCAAGGTCGGACGCAACGATCCCTGCCCCTGCGGTTCGGGAAAGAAATACAAGCATTGCCACGGCAAGCTGCAATAAGGCCCCACAGGCGGTTATGCAGGCTAGAGTCCCGGGCGTCCGACTATCGACCGCGGCCGCGGGCATCCGCTACAAGGACCGCGACGACCTGTTGCTGATCGAACTCGCCGAAGGCGGTACCTGCGCGGCGGTGTTCACCCGCAATGCGTTTTGTGCGGCACCGGTCACGGTCGCGCGTGAACACCTCGCCAAGGGACCTGTGCGGTATCTATTGATCAATGCCGGCAATGCGAACGCGGGCACTGGGTCGTCGGGTCTGCGCGCCGCGCGCGAGACCTGTCGCCTGCTGGCCGGCATGGCCGGTTGCGCGATGAGCCAGGTACTGCCGTTTTCTACCGGCGTGATCGGCGAGGACCTGCCCGTGGATCCCTTCGCGCAGTCGGTCCCGGTGCTGTTGTCAGGGCTTGCCGAGGACAACTGGGCCAGCGCGGCCGCGGCCATTATGACCACAGATACCGTCGCGAAGCTGGTGACGCACCAAGTCGGCCTGTCGAGCGGTGTGATTACCCTGACCGGGATCGCCAAGGGTTCGGGCATGATCTGTCCGGACATGGCGACCATGCTGGCCTATGTCGCGACCGACGCGGAGGTACCCCAAGCCGTGCTGCAGGTACTGCTGCAGGAGGCCGTGGCCGGTTCGTTCAATGCGATTACCGTAGACGGCGATACTTCGACCAACGATGCCTGCGTGTTGCTGGCCAGTGGGAGTTCCGCGGTCCGGGTCGACGCCGCGGATTCGGCGGATGGTCGCCTATTGGGCGATGCGCTGAATACGGTATGCAGTGAACTCGCCGAGCGTATCGTGCGCGATGGCGAGGGCGCGACCAAGCTGGTGCGTATCCGGGTGGCGTCTGCGGGCGACCGTGACGAGGCCCGCACTGTCGCCTATACCGTGGCTCACTCCCCGTTGGTTAAGACGGCGCTGTTCGCGTCCGATCCGAACTGGGGACGCATCCTCGCCGCGGTCGGCAGGTCGGGTGTCGCGGACCTCGATATCGATCACGTGCGTATCTGGTTGGATGATGTCGCCATCGTCAGCGGCGGCGGCCGCGATCCCGAATACACCGAGGCCGCGGGGCAGGCGGTGATGCGCGACAGCGAGATCCTGATCCGAATCGATCTCGGCCGCGGTGTCGCCACGACCGAGCTGCTGACCTGTGATCTCTCCTACGATTATGTGAAGATCAATGCGGAATACCGGTCTTAGCCCTTTCGGCATGGGATAGGGGCGAGGGGTAGGCAAGTCACAGTCGTCATCACAAGGCACGGTGGGTCGCGGCCTTGAGTGCGGGGTGTTCAGTTTGAGTTCTGTATGCGCGCTATTCAGTGACGGCTCGGTTTCATGACGTCTCCCAATGATTCCCCTGGCCCTGATCAGCGCGGCGGGCTGATTCACGTCGCTGCAGCGGCGTTGATCGACGACCGTGATCGGGTGCTGTTGGCCAGGCGCCCTGTCGATGCGCACCAGGGTGGGCTGTGGGAATTTCCTGGCGGCAAGCTGGAGAACGGAGAATCGGTTGCGGAGGCGCTGCGGCGTGAGTTGCGCGAAGAGCTGGGCATCGTGCTGCAGCGGCATCGTCCCTTGATCCGCGTGCACCACCACTATGCCGATCGCAGTGTCTTGCTCGACGTGCATCGGGTCACGGCCTGGCAGGGTCAGCCGGTGGGTCGCCAGGGGCAGCCGTTGGCGTGGGTCCTACCCGAGGAACTCAATGACTACCCGATGCCGGCGGCAGATGTCCCCATCGTCAGCGCGTTGCGACTGCCTCCCGTTTACCTGATCACCCCGCCAAAGATAGCCGACCAGACGGGTTTCTTGCGTGCCCTGGAGCGCAGCGTGGCCGACGGCATACGCCTGGTACAGCTGCGGCTGTTCGATATCGACGATGCCACCCTGTTGCAGATAGGGCGCGCGGCCTGCGCGCTGTGTCATGCAGGGCAGGCCCGTGTCTTACTCAACGGCAGCCCCGAGACCGCCGCTGCGATCGGTGCCGACGGGGTGCATCTCAACAGCCGCGGGCTCTATCTGCACCGGCAGCGGCCGATCGCGGCCACGCGGCTGCTGGCCGCGTCTTGCCATAGCCCGCAGGATCTCGCGCGGGCGGGCGGCCTCGGCGCGGATTTCGCGCTGCTGTCGCCGGTGCTGCCGACCCGCAGTCACCCCGATGCCGACCCGCTCGGCTGGGAACGCTTTGCCAGCTGGGTCGACGATGCCACGCTGCCGGTATTTGCGCTCGGCGGTATGCACTCCGACCTGATCGATACCGCATGGCGGCATGGCGCCCAGGGGATTGCAGGGATTCGCGGGCTCTGGACCGATGAGCCGACTGGGTAGGTATTGGATATTCTTCGTGATCGTCGCGGTCGGCCTGGCGCTGAGCTGGGGCCAGGTTGGGCGCAAGGCGCAACGCGT
>JAHEJD010000055.1:0-16088 GCA_024639005.1 Chromatiaceae bacterium
TGGGCGTTGCATCTGCGCCGATCACCCTCAAACCATAGCTACGGCTATGCTTTCTCGACCGATCGACGCACCTGCTTTGCCCATCACACCCTGATTCCCAAACCCTTCGTGCAACATGCAGGCTAGCGGCAGCGCCAGGCGGTCCAAAGGTGCGCAATCGGCGGCCGGTCGATGAGCTGGTCGGATACAGCATACCCGGTACGCCGTATCTTATTGTGCAGGGCCATGGCCAGGGCGGTCAGTCGCCGCGCAAGTCCGGGCAGCGGTGGCGCCTCTCCCAGCGAACTTATGTCGAATTGACCGAAGAGCTCATCGAAACGCCGCACACGCTGCGCCCTTGACAGACGACCCAGGCTTGTCGGGGACAGCGCGGGCGGGACGCGTTCCGGCCGTTCGGCCAAACGTTGCACGCGTTCGATCGCGGCGCAGTATCCGCCGGCATCACGACAGGCCGTGGTGACATCATCGCCGGCGTTTTCGAGTTGCGCGAGGAGTTCGAAGAAACTGCCGCGCCCTTGTCGGCAGCTTGCCGCGAACGCTGACTCGTCGGCCGGACTGGGCGAACGAATATCGTCTTCAGCGGCGTCGATGACGCTAATCATCGCTGCGGTCGCCGGAGCCGCCAGTCCCTGTGCCTGCAGCGCTAGCGCCAGCGGGTGACGCGCCCTTCCTGTGCTCAGATTGGCGATCTCGGCCCGCCACCAGTCCAGTTTTGTGCGCGCAACACCTGGATCGATCGGGCGTTCGGCGATGTCCTGGATCAAGTGCTCCCAGGCGATGAGCAGCGCATCGCGCTGGCGCTGCACTGGCGGCGAAAAACGCACCGCATAGTAGGCCGGTGAGCCCAGCGGGGCCGCGCGATTGGGAAAGTGCCACTCTGTGGTCTCAGGCGATGCCAACGTCGTCGCGCAACAGATCCAGCAGCTGCTCCGGGTGGTTGATCGTGAGATCGGCCTGCCAGGAGTCCGGCGGGTCGTCGGGATGCAGGTAGCCGTAGAGTGCGCCGATGGTCAGACAGCCGGCCGCCTTCCCCGCCTGGATGTCGCGGCCGGCGTCGCCGATGTACCAGGTGTGGCGCGGATCTCTGTTGAGCAGCTGGCAGGCATGCAGGATCGGATCCGGGTGCGGTTTGCGTCTGCTGCAGGTGTCGCCGCTGACGACACAGCCCGCACGTCGGTCGAGCTGCATCGCGGCGATCAGCGGGTCGGTGAGCCAGGCCGGTTTGTTGGTCACGATGCCCCAAGGTAGCCCGTCGGCCTCGAGCCTGGACAGTACGGCGGGCATGCCCGGAAACAGCCCGGTATCGCGGCACAGATTTTCGGCATAGATGCTCAGCAGTCGCTCACGACGCTCTTCGAAATCCGGCGTATCGGGCGCCAGGCCGAAGCCGAGCTTGATGAGCGCAATGCCGCCGTGGGAGACCACTGGCCGGATGGACTCATAGGACAGGGGTGGATGTCGGTAGTGAAGCAGCGTCTGGTTGAGTGCGTAGGCCAGATCTGGCGCGGTGTCTGCCAGCGTGCCATCCAGATCGAACAGCACAGCCTGTGGTACGGGTCGCACGGTCACGCCGGTCGATGGGTTGCGACGGTGTAATTCACGTCCACATCGCGCGGATCGAGTCTGTAGACATCGATCAGCGGGTTGTAGGTCAGCCCCACAATGTCGTCTATCTTCAGGCGTGCACCCCGGATCCACTGTGCCAGCTCTGAGGGTCGGATGAACTTGGCAAAGTCATGTGTGCCCCTGGGCAACATCCGCAATAGGTACTCGGCCCCGATGATCGCAAACAGATAGGACTTCGGGTTGCGATTGATCGTCGAGAAGAAGACCTGGCCGCCGGGCTTGACCAGTGTGGCGCAGGCGGCGATTACCGAGGCCGGGTCGGGGACATGCTCGAGCATCTCCATGCAGGTCACGACATCGAATTTCCCGGGACACTCGGTGGCCAGCTGCTCGGCCGGCATCTGGCGATAGTCGACTTTCAGCCCACTCTCCAACAGGTGCAGGCGAGCGATCTCCAGCGGAGAGGCACCCATGTCGATGCCCGTCACATCGGCATCGAGCGCCGCCATGGATTCGGCAAGGATACCCCCGCCGCAGCCGACGTCGAGGACGCGCTTGCCGGCCAGGGATGCGCGGGCGTCGATATAGCCGAGGCGCAGCGGGTTGATGTCGTGCAGCGGTTTGAACTCGCTGTGCGGATCCCACCAGCGAGATGCCAGTTGATCGAACTTGGAGACCTCGGCGTAGTCGACATTCACCATGAGCATGCCGTGTGTGCGGTTGATGGTCGATTATAAGACGAGCGGTCCTCCGCTGTATCGAAAGGCGGATCGATCATGCGGATTTGTCCTCGATCTGCGCACGCCAGGCAGCGGCGCGCTGCAGCGTCAGGGGAAGGTCGATGGTAGTCAGTTCGCGCTTGTGCAGCACCTGGCGACCGCGGATCCAGACGTGCCGCACTTGCTCGCGACCGGCCGCATACACCAGTTGCGAGATGGCGTTGTAGACCGGCTGGGTCTCCGGCTGTGACAGATCGACCGCAACCAGGTCGGCTGACTTGCCGACCCTGATGGATCCGGTCTCGTCGTCGATGCCGAGCGCTCGTGCCCCGTTTAGGGTTGCCATGCGCAGGGCCGCATGGGCCGGCAGCGCGCAGGCGTCTGCGGCCTGCCCCTTGGCCCGCAGTGCCGCAGTCTGCATCTCGCCGAGCATATCCAGGTCGTTGTTACTGGCGGCGCCATCGGTGCCCAGCGCCACATTGATGCCGGCATCGAGCAGCGCCGCGACCGGGCAGTGGCCCGAGGCGAGCTTGAGATTCGATTCCGGGCAGTGGACCACATGTGCCGCACATTGCGAGAACAGCTCGATCTCTGCCGGCTCGAGCTGGGTCATGTGCACCCCCAGCAGCGCCGGGGTCACAATGTTCAGGCGATGCAGCCGCTCGATCGGTCGTTGACCGAACTGCTCGAGGCCGGCTCTTACCTCGGCGACCGTCTCGTGCACATGCATGTGAATCGGCAGCTCGAGTTCGTTGGCCAGTGTCGCCACACGGCGCAGCGGATCGTCCGCGACGGAGTAGGGGGCGTGTGGTGCGAACGCGGTGCGCACCAGCGGATCGCTGCGCAGCTGGTCATGCACCGCAATCGCCTTGTCGAGGTAATCATCCGCATCGTTCGCCCATGTCGACGGAAAGTCGATGACAATAAGACCGACAGTGGCGCGCATCCCGGCCTGTATAGCGACCCGGGCGGTAATGTCGGGAAAGTAGTACATGTCATTGAAGCAGGTGGTGCCGCTGCGGATCATCTCGGCGATGGCCAGGCGCGAACCATCGGCGACGAATTCTTCGTGTACCCAGCGCGCCTCGGCAGGCCAGATATAGTCATGCAGCCAGGTCATCAGCGGCAGATCATCCGCAAGGCCGCGAAACAGGCTCATGGCGCTATGGGTGTGGGTGTTGATCAGCCCGGGGATCAGGACATGTCCCTGCAGGTTGATGTTCTCTTCGGCCTGGATCTGTTCGGTCGCCTCGGCGCGGGGCGCGATCGCGGTTATCCTGCCGTCGCTCACGGCTATGCTGTGGCGTTCGAGAACACCCGGCTGCTCGACGGGGATCAACCAGTCGGCATTAATGAGGAGATCTGCGTGCACGATTCTTTGCCGTTGCTAGCGATAAGCGGCGTAAAGTACCGCAAATTCGGTCTGTGTCCCTAACGCCACCGCCCGGACAGGGCGCACGCGCCCAGAACGACCGCCACCCAGCCCGAGTAGGTTCACCCCATGCAAGAAGTCTCTCTCGATGGCCCCGTCTCTGCTGACCAGGCGCTGCTCTGGCGCGACGACAGTCTATTGCTGCTCGATCAGCGTCGACTGCCGCGCGATGAAGTGTTCATTGTCTGTCGCGATGCGCGGGCGACCGCCGATGCGATTCGCACAATGGTAGTACGCGGCGCGCCGGCGATTGGAATTGCCGCGGCCTATGGTGTCGTGCTGGCGGCGCGCGACCGTTACGCGCGTGATCCGCAGGGCTGGCGCGGTGCGCTGGAGGAGGATCTGCAACTGCTTGCAGCGGCCCGTCCGACGGCTGTCAATCTGTTATGGGCGATCGCGAGGCTGCGCACGGTCATCGGTGATCTGGGGGGCGGCGATCCTGCGCCGCGCCTGCTCGACGAGGCGCTCGCGATCCACCGTCAGGATCGCGCCGACAACCTGCGCATGGGGGACTTCGGTGCTGGCTTAATCACCGGGCGCAGCGCCGTGATCACCCATTGCAACACCGGTGGCCTGGCGACTGGGGGCTGGGGTACTGCATTGGGGGTTATCCGTGCCGCGTATTCCCAGGGCAAGATCGAGAGGGTGTATGCGGACGAGACCCGTCCGTGGCTGCAGGGCGCCAGGCTGACCGCCTGGGAGCTGGTCCGCGACGGCATACCGGTCGAGCTGATGGCCGATAGTGCGGCCGCGGCGCGCATGGCGGCCGGCGGCGTGAGCTGGGTGATCGTGGGCGCCGACCGGATCGCCGCCAACGGCGACGTGGCCAACAAGATCGGCACCTATGGCTTGGCGGTTGCGGCGCGGCATCACGGCGTGAAATTCATGGTCGCCGCACCTACCTCGACGATCGATCCGGCTACGCTGGACGGCGCGGCGATCCCGATCGAGCAGCGCCCTGCCGAGGAGGTTTTGCAGTGTGCCGGTCAGCCGATAGCCGCTGCGGGCGCCGGTGTCTGGAATCCGGTATTCGACGTGACCCCGGCCACGCTGGTCGATGCGATCGTCACCGAACTGGGCATCATTGAGCGCCCGGATGCCGACAAGATCGCGCACCACCTGGCCAAAGTCTGACCGCAGATCACGCAGCGGCTCGCGCCTGCTGGGCGTGATTGATGGCGGCGAGTAGGGCGCGCAGCGAGGCGCTGACGGTGTCGTGGTCGAATGCGGCACCGGCCGCCCGTTGGCCGTCGATGTTCAGCTGCACGTAGGCCACTGCCTCGGCGTCTGCGCCCTCGCCGAGCGCGTGCTCACTGTAGTCGACGATGTGGATCTGGTTGCCGCAAGTGTCCTGCCAGGCGTTGACGAAGGCCTCGATGGCGCCCTGGCCCGCACCCTGGATGCTGATCACCTTTCGACCCTGGGCGACGTCGGCCTGGATCCGGTCGACGCCGTCGTCACGTTGCAGACGGTAACCGCGCAATGCGCTTGGGTGATCGGTGTGGGCGAAGTGCTGCATGAACAAGGCATGGATGCGTTCGCTAGGTATTTCTCCGCTGCCGTACTCGGTCTCGCGCTGGACAATCTGGGCCAACTCGACCTGCAGCCAGCGCGGCAGCGTCAGGCCATAGTCGCGTTCCAGCGCGAACGCGACGCCGCCTTTGCCAGACTGGCTGTTGACCCGAATCACCGCCTGATAGTCCCGCCCGAGGTCGCGCGGATCGATCGGCAGATAGGCCACCTGCCAGGGCTCATCCGGCGCCTGCCGAAGCAGACACTTGCGGATCGCGTCCTGGTGGCTACCGGAGAATGCGGTATAGACCAGTTCGCCAATCCATGGGTGCCGCGGATGCACTGGCAGGCCAGTGCTTTGCTGATAGACCTGGATGATTTCGTCGGGATTGGACAGGTCGAGCTTTGGGTCGATGCCCTGGCTGTAGAGATTCATCGCCAGGGTCACGATGTCCATGTTGCCGGTTCGCTCGCCATTGCCAAGCAGGGTGCCCTCGACGCGGTCGGCACCCGCCATCAGCGCCAGCTCGGCGGCCGCTACCGCGCTGCCACGGTCATTGTGGGTGTGCACCGAGACGATCAGCGCGTCGCGGTGCGTGACCTGCCGGCAGAAATACTCTACCTGGTCGGCGAACACATTCGGCGTGCTGCTCTCGACCGTGGCCGGTAGATTGATGATGCAAGGCCGTTCCCGGGTCGGCCGCCATTCAGCGATCACGGCGTCGCAGACCTCGACGGCATAGTCCCACTCGGTATTCGAAAAGCTCTCCGGCGAATACTGGAAGACCCATTCGGTGTCGGGATAGCGCTCGGCCTCGCGACGCAACAGTCGGGCACCCTCGGTGGCGATGCCGATGATGCCGTCGCGATCGCGGCCAAAGACGCGTTCGCGTTGCACCGTCGAGGTCGAGTTGTAGACGTGGACGATGGCGCGTCGGACGCCTCGCAGCGCCTCGAAGGTCCGCCGGATCAGATCCTCTCGGGCCTGCACCAAGACCTGGACGGCAACGTCCGCGGGGATGGCGTCCTGCTCGATCAGCCAACGTACGAACTCGTAATCGGGTCGGCTTGCGGCCGGAAATCCCACCTCGATCTGCTTTACGCCGATTTTCAACAGCAGGTTCCAGAGATGCCGCTTTTGGGCCACGTCCATGGGCTTCAGCAGGGCCTGGTTACCATCGCGCAGATCCACACTGGCCCAGATCGGGGCCTCGTCGATGGTGTTATCCGGCCAACGGCGGTCGCCCATTTTCTGGATAGGCGTCGGGCGGTACTTGCGATGATCGAAGGTGCTCACAGGGTCGAACTCCAGGGTTGTCGATAAGGTCGCTAGACCCTCCCCCGCGCGGGGGGAGGGAACGGGTCTCGTGCCGCCCTCATGGGGCGTCTGCACGCTGCGCGCGATCTGTTGATCGTCGGGCAAGTAATGCCGACTTGTGGTCGACAGGGAAAGAATAGGGGGAAAGCGGCGGCGTGAAATTGCTAATTCCGCCTCAAATTAAGACAAATAAGCAACAAAATATCGTTTTTGACGAAAATAGCGTATATTCTGCCTCAGTGAGGCGGGAGAGAATCAAGACATGCAGATCGATCGTTTCGATCGGCACATCCTGCAGGTGCTGCAGGAGGATGGGCGGATCAGCAATCAAGACCTCGCCGATCGCATCGGTCTATCGCCCTCGCCCTGTCTGCGGCGGGTCCGTGCCCTGGAGCAGAGCGGCATCATCACCGCCTACCGCGCGGCGCTGGATGCCAAGCGCCTGGACCTGAGTCTGTTGGCCCTGGTCCATATCTCCATGGATCGCCATACCCCGGAGCGCTTCGCCAATTTCGAGGACAGGATCAAGGCCTTGCCGGAGATTCTCGAATGCCTGTTGATCACAGGGCAGGATGCCGATTACCAACTCAAGGTGATCGTGCGCGACATGGATGCCTACCAGGCGTTGCTGCTGAACAAGATTACGCGTATCGAGGGCGTGAGCGGGGTGCATTCCAGTTTCGTTATGCGTCGGGTGGTCGACAACACGGCGCTGCCACTCGAATGAGCGCGTAACATGCATCAATGCGTCAGAGCGCCGGCGGTTCTCCTCTGAAGCTCATTTGGCCAAGCGAGAAAACGGCCCTATTCTCGCGCCCAATCTCCCTCTCGCGCCTTGTAAGCCGTTCTCTGACGTTTTCATGTTAGGCCGCAGTACGGCCGTCGTGGTACCATACCAGGCTTAAATCGTCCGGAAATCAAGTCCCGGTCGTGGCCCCCTAGCGCGGACTCCGGCAATCATCGGGAAAACCAGTTATGTCTGAGTTCGCCAAGGAAATCCTCCCCGTCAATCTCGAAGACGAGATGCAGCAGTCCTATCTGGACTATGCGATGAGCGTCATCGTCGGGCGCGCGCTACCGGATGTGCGTGACGGCTTGAAGCCGGTGCACCGCCGGGTGCTGTTTGCGATGGGGGAGTTGGGCAACGACTGGAATAAGCCCTACAAGAAATCGGCGCGCGTGGTCGGCGACGTTATCGGCAAATATCACCCGCACGGCGACACTGCGGTCTACGACACGATCGTGCGCATGGCGCAGCCGTTCTCACTGCGCTACATGCTGGTCGACGGGCAGGGCAACTTTGGTTCAGTCGACGGCGATGCGCCAGCGGCGATGCGGTACACCGAAGTGCGTATGTCCAAGATCGCGCACGAGCTGCTCGCCGACATCGACAAAGAGACGGTCGACTTCAGCCCGAACTATGACGAGTCCGAGCACGAGCCGCAGGTGCTACCGGCCAAGTTCCCGAACCTCCTGGTCAACGGGTCGTCGGGTATCGCAGTTGGCATGGCGACCAATATCCCACCGCACAATCTCACCGAGGTCATCGACGGCTGCGTGCGCCTGATTGAGCAGCCCGACGTCACCGCCGAGGAGCTGATGGAGATCATCCCCGGACCGGATTTTCCCACCGCGGGCATCATCAACGGGGTCCACGGTGTGCGTGAGGCCTACCGCACGGGCCGTGGCAAGGTCTACATCCGCGCGCGCACTGAGATCGAGGAAATGGACGGTGGCCGGCAGCGCATCGTGGTAAACGAGCTGCCCTATCAGGTCAACAAGGCGCGTCTGCTGGAGAAGATCGCAGAGCTGGTGAAGGACAAGAAGCTGGAGGGCATCAGCGAATTACGCGATGAGTCCGATAAGGACGGCATGCGCATGGTCATCGAACTGCGGCGCGGCGAGGTCGCCGAAGTGGTCATGAACAATCTGTTCCAGCAGACGCAGATGCAGAACGTGTTCGGCATCAATATCGTCGCGCTGGTCGACGGTCAGCCCCGAACGCTTAACCTGAAGCAGCTGCTGGCCTACTTTCTGCGGCACCGTCGTGAGGTGGTCACCCGCCGAACCCTGTTCGAACTGCGCAAGGCGCGCGAGCGCGCCCACACCCTCGAGGGCCTGGCGGTCGCGCTGGCGAACATCGACGAAGTGATCGCATTGATCAAGGCGGCATCCAGTCCGGCCGAGGCGAAGAAACAGCTGGTCGATCGTGCCTGGCAGTCTGGCACCGTGGAGGCGATGCTGGCCAGGGCGGGGGCGGATGCCTCACGGCCGGAAGATCTATCGCCCAGCTTTGGCCTGACGGATCGGGGCTACCGCCTGACGGAGATCCAGGCGCAGGCTATCCTGGATCTGCGCCTGCAGAAGCTGACTGGCTTGGAGCAGGACAAAATAATCAATGAATTCGAAGAGTTACTGGAGAAAATCGCAAATTTACTTGAAATTCTTTCGAGCCCGGATCGGCTGATGCAAGTGATCAAGGGCGAGCTAACCGATATCCGTACCCAGTTCGGTGACAAGCGGCGCAGCGAGATCGTACTCAATCAGATGGACCTCACACTCGAGGATCTGATTACCGAAGAAGACGTGGTCGTGACGCTGTCGCATCAGGGGTATGCGAAGTCGCAGCCCATAGACGCCTATCGGGCGCAGCGTCGCGGCGGCCGCGGCAAGATGGCCACCACCACCAAGGACGAAGACTTTGTAGAAAAACTCTTCGTCGCCAGTACCCACGACACCGTGCTGTGCTTTTCCAACCACGGCAAGTGTTATTGGCTGAAGGTTTACGAATTACCGCAGGCCGGACGGAATGCGCGCGGGCGTCCGATGGTCAACTTGCTGCCGCTGCAGCAGGGTGAGCGCATCAATGCGGTGCTTCCGGTGCGGGAGTATGCCGATGATCGATTCGTCTTCATGGCGACAACGCACGGCACGGTGAAGAAGACGCCGTTGGTCGACTTCTCGCGGCCGAGAGCGAGCGGCATCATCGCCGTCGATCTGCGCGAAGACGACCGCTTGATTGGTGTCGACCTTACCGACGGGCATCAGCGCGTCATGTTGTTCACCTCCGCCGGCAAGGCGATTCGCTATCAGGAATCCGATGTCCGCGCGATGGGACGCACGGCCTGCGGCGTACGGGGCGTGAAGTTGGGCAAGGATCAGCGGGTAATTTCGTTGATCATAGGAAACGACGGCGACGTACTGACGGTGACCGAAAACGGCTTCGGCAAGCGCACCCCCATCGATCAGTTCCCAATCAAGGGGCGCGGCGGAATGGGTGTCATCTCTATCAAGACCTCGGCGCGCAACGGTGCGCAAATAGCCGCGGTAAGGGTCGATGAGGACGACGAGATTATGTTGATCACCGACGGTGGCACCCTGGTACGTACCCGGGTCGCCGATGTCTCACGAATGGGTCGCGATACCCAGGGAGTGACGATGATCCGGCTGTCCAACGACGAAAAACTTGTTGGTATAGAGCGTATCGAGGCGTTGGAAGCGGAAGAGGGCGAAGAGGGTGAAGATGCGAGCGGCGAGTGATCCGGCCGATCGGCGCAGCCGCGTCCGCGGCGCGTTGCCGAGGAGCATCCAGCGATCGCCGCCTACGCCTCGCTGTAACCTCCATGTCCTGTACTGAACTACCCAAGGCTAGACGAGAAATACCATGACCCGGATATACAACTTCAGCGCCGGACCCGCGGCGTTGCCCGAAGAGGTGCTCGCCCAGGCGCAGGCTGAAATGCTCGACTGGCATGGCGCTGGTTTGTCGGTCATGGAGATGAGCCATCGGGGTAAGGAGTTTATGTCCATCGCCGAGCAGGCGGAGACAGATCTGCGCGAACTCTTGCGGATTCCTTCCAACTTCAAGGTGCTGTTTCTGCAGGGCGGCGCCACGAGCCAGTTCGCCATGATCCCGATGAACCTGATTGGCCGCACTGGCAAGGCCGATTACTTTCGGACTGGATCCTGGTCGAAGAAGGCGATTAACGAGGCGAGTCGCTACGGTAGCGTGCGGATCAGT
The DNA here is from genome assembly GCA_024639005.1 of Chromatiaceae bacterium. Lineage (GTDB taxonomy): Bacteria > Pseudomonadota > Gammaproteobacteria > Chromatiales > Chromatiaceae > Thiosocius. Next base: position 10,569 of record JAHEJD010000055.1, read on the forward strand.
GCCGACACAGAGGTGGAAGGCAAGTTCACCAGTGTGCCGGCCTCCGATGCAGTCAGCGTATCGCCCGATGCCGCCTATCTGCACTACACGCCGAATGAGACCATTGAAGGCGTCGAGTTCCCCTATGTCCCGGAGACCGGCGCCGTACCGCTGGTCGCCGACATGTCATCAACCATCTTGTCAAGGCCGCTGGATGTGTCGCGCTTCGGCCTGATCTATGCCGGGGCGCAAAAGAACATCGGTCCGGCGGGCCTGACCATCGTTATCCTGCGCGAAGACCTGCTTCATACCCCGCTCGATGGTACGCCTACCATGTTCAGCTATGCGACGCATGCCGAGAGTGGATCGATGTACAACACGCCACCGACCTACGGCTGGTACTTGGCCGGGTTGGTATTCAAATGGCTGCTGGCCAATGGTGGGCTGGCGGAGATGGCCGAGGTCAATCGCCGTAAGGCGCAGTTGTTGTACGAGGCCATCGATGCTTCAGGCTTCTACAGCAACCCAGTCGATCCGTTCTGCCGCTCCTGGATGAACGTGCCCTTCACACTGGCCGATGCCGAGCTGGATGCCGAGTTTCTCAAGCAGGCCGGAGAGGCTGGTCTGAAAACGCTCAAGGGACACCGTTCTGTCGGCGGGATGCGTGCCAGCATCTACAATGCCATGCCCGAGCAGGGCGTTGGAGCGTTGGTCGATTTCATGGCCGAATTCGAACGCACAAGGGGTTGAGCTTTTCGCTGCATCGGGCGGACAATCTCAACGGCTCGGTTCCCGACGCATCGGATTCGCACGGCCTTGTTTGTTTCGACGCGCCGGGATCCTGGTTTTCGAAAGTCGACGTTGGATGGGCAACAAGATGTACAAGATACAGACTTTGAACAATATCTCGGTAGCCGGGCTCGACCGTCTGCCGCGGGATAAGTACGAGATCGCCTCCGAGCTGAGCCATCCCGACGCCATTCTCGTGCGCTCTGCAAAAATGCATGACCTGCCGCTGGCCGAGTCCGTCAAAGCGATAGGGCGCGCGGGCGCGGGCGTCAATAATATCCCGGTCGATGTGATGACGCTGGCGGGCATCCCGGTGTTCAATGCGCCGGGGGCGAATGCAAACGCCGTCAAAGAGTTGGTGCTTGCCGGCATGCTGATGGCGGCGCGCAACATCGGCCATGCGTGGCGCTTCGCGATGGACCTGGAGGGTGACGACGCGGCGATCCATAAAGCGGTGGAGGCGGGCAAAAAGAACTTCGTGGGTTTTGAGCTCCCTGGACGTGCGCTGGGTGTCATTGGTCTCGGGGCTATCGGCGTCAAAGTGGCCAATGCCGCCCGTGCATTGGGCATGAAGGTGCTCGGTTACGATCCGACCATTACCGTGCGTGCCGCCTGGGCGCTGGAATCAGATGTCGAACAGGCGCTGTCGGTGGACGATCTGGTGGCGCGTTCGGACTTCATCACCTTTCATGTGCCCTTGACCGACGCGACCCAGAATATGATCAATGCTGATCGTATCAAGTTGATGAAGCGGCACTCGGTCTTGTTGAACTTTGCGCGTAACGGGATCATTGACGATGAGGCGGTAGTACCCGCTCTGGAAAACGGTCACCTGTATGCCTACGTGTGCGATTTCCCGAGTAATCTTCTGAAGGGTCACCCGCGAGTTATTACCCTGCCACACCTCGGGGCATCCACGACAGAGGCCGAAGAGAACTGTGCGGTCATGGTGGCCGATCAGGTGCGGGACTGGCTGGAAAATGGGAATGTCTCCAACTCGGTAAATTTTCCCGAGATCGCTCTGCCGCGGACCGAAGATGGCTTCCGCATCGCGGTGGTCAACAGCAACGTGCCAAACATGCTCGGCCAGGTCTCGACAGACCTGGCCGAAGCAAATCTCAATATCATCGATATGTTGAACAAATCGCGCGGGGAGATTGCAGTGACGCTGATCGATGTCGACCGCGCGCCGTCTGACCAGGCTATTCAACGGATTAACGAGATTGACGGCGTCTTGTCGGTGCGGTGCCTGGGTTGCGAATAGGGTTCGTCGCTCATCGGTGCTGCCAGCAGGTATGATGCGGGTTCCGGTCTGACGCGAAATGCGGGTTGAAGGTCTGGAATGAGCGAAGAACAGCAACTTGCCGCGATACGTGATCGTATCGACGATATCGACCGGAAGCTTCACGATCTCCTGAATGCGCGGGCTCTGGCTGCGCAGGAGGTGGCGCAGATCAAGCTGGCAGCCGATACCGAGGTCTTGTTCTACCGTCCGGAACGCGAGGCGCAAGTACTGCGCGCCATCAAGGCGCGTAATCAGGGGCCCCTGGACAGCGAAGCGGTGGCGCGGTTGTTCCGGGAGATCATGTCGGAATGCCTGGCGCTGGAGCTGCCGCTGAAGATTGGCTTTCTCGGACCCGAGGGCACCTTCACCCAGGCGGCCGCGCTGAAGCACTTTGGCCATGCGGTCAGCACGTTACCACTGACCGCGATATCGGATGTCTTCCAAGAGGTGGAGAGCGGCGGCTGTCACTACGGGGTAGTGCCGGTCGAGAATTCGAGTGAAGGTGTGGTCAGCCATACCCTCGACATGTTCCTGAACTCGCCACTGCAGATATGCGGTGAAGTGAGTCTGCGCATTCACCACAATCTGCTGGGCCAGATGCCCGATCTCAGCACCCTGAAAATAGTGTTTTCGCATGAACAGTCATTGGCGCAGTGTCGTGGCTGGCTGGATCGTCATCTGCCGTTCGTAGAACGCGTGCCCGTCGGCAGCAACGCCGAAGCAGCCAAGCGTGCCAAGCAGGCGGAGCACAGCGCAGCGATCGCCAGCGCGATGGCGGCCGAGTTATATGATTTGCAGATAATGGCGCCGAACATCGAGGATGATGCCGGCAATACGACGCGTTTCTTGGTCATCGGCGAACAGGCGGTGCCATCCTCGGGTGACGACAAGACCAGCCTGTTGCTATCGACGCGCAACGAGGCAGGTGGGCTTTACCGGCTGCTGGCCCCGCTCGCTGAGCACGGCATCAGCATGACACGGATTGAATCGCGGCCCTCGCGCCGCGGCAATTGGGATTACGTCTTCTTCGTCGACATCAACGGCCATCGGGAGGACGAACAGCTCGCCGCTGCATTGCAGACGCTCAGGCAGCACGCGGGTATGTACAAAGAGCTAGGCTCTTATCCCAAGGCGGTAGTCTGATTGGCTAATCGTTTTCTCGATATCGCAGCCCCTGGACTGGCCCAACTCCGACCCTATGTGCCGGGCAAGCCACTCGCCGAGCTCGAGCGGGAACTGGGTATCGCCGGCTCCATCAAGTTGGCGTCCAATGAGAATCCGCTGGGTCCCAGTCCGCGTGTACGGCCGGCGCTGACCGCTGAGATGGATGCACTGACGCGCTATCCGGACGGCGGCGCCCATGCCTTGCGCACTGCGTTGGCGGGCCATCACGGGGTTTCTCCGGCCTGCGTCACGGTCGGTAATGGCTCCAACGATGTGCTGGACATGATTGCGCGCGTATTTCTTTGGCCAGGGCGCGAGAGTCTGTTTTCACAGTATGCCTTCGCGGTATACCCGCTCAGCAGCACCGCTGTCGGTGCCAAGTTGCGGGTCGCTCCCGCCGCGGACTTCGGCCATGACCTCGTCGCCATGCAGGCAATGATTACCGATCGGACGGCCGTTGTCTGGATCGCCAATCCGAACAACCCGACCGGTACCCGGTTGACGGCCGCGCCGCTGCGGGCGTTTGTCGAGGCCCTCCCGGCGAACACTATTGTCGTGGTAGACGAGGCCTATTTCGAGTACGTGCACGCTGAAGACCACCCCGACGTCAGCCAGTGGTTGGGTGATTTTTCCAACTTGGTCGTCACGCGGACATTCTCCAAGGCCTATGGGTTGGCTGCGTTGCGCATCGGTTATGGCCTGTCGCATCCAGACATTGCGGATCTGTTGAATCGTGTGCGCCAGCCGTTCAATGTCGACAGCTTCGCCCAGGCGGCGGCCCTGGCCGCGCTGGGCGATCAGGACCATATCCAGCGCTCGGTGGCCGTCAATGACGCGGGGATGCACCAGTTGGTCGAAGGTGTCGAACGTCTCGGTCTGAATTACATTCCGTCGTCGGGGAACTTTCTCGCCATAGATCTCGGTCGAGATGCCGGACCGGTGGATCAGGCGCTGCTGCGCCTGGGCGTGGTGACCCGTCCTATCGCCAACTATGGGCTGCCTAACCACTTGCGCGTGAGTGTCGGGGCCGGCGATGAAAACGCACGTTTCCTTGACGCGCTGGAGCAGGTGCTTTGAGCGTCGGGATCGGCACCTTGGCGGTAATCGGGGTCGGATTGATCGGCGGTTCGCTGGCGCGTGCGTTGCGCGCTGCAGACTATGTGGACGAAGTCATTGGCTGCGGCCGCAGCAAGGCCAACCTGGATGAGGCCCTGGCGCTCGGTGTGATCGATCGTTACACGCATGACGCCGCCGCCGCCGCGGCCGATGCGGATGTGGTCTTTCTTGCCATGCCGCTCGGCGCGATGCGTGAGACCTTTGCCGCAATACGCAACGCCCTGCCTGCGCATGCGCTGGTTACCGATGCCGGAAGTGCCAAGGGCAGTGTGGTCGCCGATTGTCAAGCGGCGGCGCCAGCGTTGCTGCCGCGCTTGATTCCCGGCCATCCGATCGCCGGCACCGAGAAGAACGGCGTGGCCGCCTCGCTGGCCGACCTCTACCGAGGGCGACGCGTGATCCTCACGCCGCTCGAGGGCAATGATCCGGAGGCCGTGGCCCGCGTGCGAGAGATGTGGCAGGTCTGTGGCGCCGACGTCAGCGAGATGTCCGTCGCGCATCATGATGAGGTCCTGGCTGCGACCAGCCATTTGCCGCATATGCTGGCCTTTGGCCTGGTGGATATGCTTGCGCGGTTGAAGGCGAACGATGAGGTATTTCGTTATGCCGCCGGTGGATTCCGTGACTTCACCCGGATTGCCTCGAGCAATCCCGTGATGTGGCGAGACATCTGCATCGCCAACCGCAAGGCGCTCGGTCCGATGTTGGCCGGCTTCGCAGAAGAGATGAATGAACTTGCATTGCGCATCGATTCCGCGGATGCCGATGCGCTGTTGGCGATTTTCGAGCGCGCAAAGGCGGCGCGAGACCGTTATGTGGATGGCCTTTGAGCTGCATGTGAAGTCCGTTTAATCACAATGGCACCCGTATAGGGACTTGCGCCCCGGCGCATTCGACCCGCGGGACGCCGTGAATCCGTCCGTGGAGGCTCGACTGCCGCATCCCTGCGGCAGACGCCCGAGAATCGAACACCCCGGCCCGCCAAGTAAGTGCCATTGCATTTAAGCACATGTTTTTCCAGCAAATACTTGTCTTTCTGAACGCCTGCGACTAGCCTTTCCGCCCATTATCTGCGAAGGATTCGATATTGGCCTCCAGCGACCTCCAGTTTCTGGCCAGCCCTGGTGGCCGGCTGCACGGCACGCTCCGTGTCCCGGGCGACAAGTCGATCTCTCATCGTTCCATCA
>JAHEJD010000055.1:16188-20404 GCA_024639005.1 Chromatiaceae bacterium
TTATCTGCGAAGGATTCGATATTGGCCTCCAGCGACCTCCAGTTTCTGGCCAGCCCTGGTGGCCGGCTGCACGGCACGCTCCGTGTCCCGGGCGACAAGTCGATCTCTCATCGTTCCATCATGCTCGGCGCGCTCGCCGAAGGCGTTACCCGGATCCGTGGTTTTTTGGAGGGCGAGGATAGTCTCGCAACACTGCATGCCTTTCGTGCGCTAGGGGTTACGATTGAGGGACCGGAGGACGGCCGCGTGACCGTCCATGGCGTGGGCATGCGGGGCTTGCAGGCGCCGGCTGCTCCGTTGGATCTCGGCAACTCGGGGACATCGATGCGCTTGATGTCGGGGCTGCTGGCGGGCCAGGGCATGGACGTTACGCTGGTCGGCGATGCGTCTTTGTCGCGACGGCCGATGCGCCGGGTCACCGACCCCTTGGTCGCGATGGGCGCGCGGATCGAGGCGGCCGAGGGCGGCACTGCACCGTTGCGGATACGGACGGGCGAGCGGCTGCAGGGGATCGACTATCGCATGCCGGTAGCCAGTGCCCAAGTGAAGTCTTGTCTATTGCTGGCCGGCATGTTTGCTCAGGGTGACACCTGTGTCCACGAGCCGGCACCAACCCGAGACCATACCGAGCGCATGTTGCAGGGATTTGGTTATCCGGTGCGGCGCGAAGGCCAAACCGTCTGCCTCTCCGGCGGTGGCCGCTTGCGGGCCTGCAATATCGATGTGCCGGCCGATATCTCATCGGCTGCGTTCGTCCTGGTGGGCGCCAGCATTGCCGAAGATTCTGACCTGTTGCTCGAGCATGTTGGGATGAACCCGACCCGCGCCGGCGTGATCAACATCTTGCGCCTGATGGGTGCCGATATCCAGGTGCTGAATCTGCGCGAGGTAGGCGGCGAGCCGGTGGCAGATCTTCGCGTGCGTTCGGCGGCTTTACACGGCGTTCGAATCCCGCGCGATCAGGTCCCGTTGGCGATAGACGAATTCCCGGCGCTGTTTGTCGCTGCCGCCTGCGCCGAGGGTGAGACGGTTTTGACCGGGGCCGAAGAGCTTCGGGTCAAGGAGTCGGACCGCATTCAGGCTATGGCCGACGGATTGCAGACGCTCAGCGTCGCTGCGCACCCGACGCCAGACGGCATCGTGATACAGGGTGGTCCGGAGATCGGCGGTGGAACTGTGCACAGCCACGGTGATCACCGCATTGCGATGGCCTTTGTCATCGCCGCCTTGCGCGCCAATCGGGAGATCGCAATCACCGATTGTGCGAATGTGAATACCTCGTTTCCCGGATTCGTCGAGCTGGTGCGCGCGGCCGGCTTGCGCGTGAGGGCCGCGCATGGCTGATCAGGTGCCGATTATCACCGTGGACGGTCCGAGTGGATCTGGCAAAGGGACGGTCTCCCAACGCATTGCCGATCGGCTGGGCTGGCGGTTGCTCGACTCCGGGGCCCTGTATCGGCTGGTCGGCCATGCCGTGGCGCAGGCCGGCATAGGATTTTCGAATAAAAATAAAATCAGTGAAATAGCGTCAAAACTTAATGCCGAATTTAAGGACGGAGAGGTATGGCTGGACGGCATCGACGTGACCGACCTCATTCGCACCGAGACGGCCGGAAACAACGCCTCGAAGGTGGCGGCTATGCCCGGGGTGCGTGCCGCCTTGCTCGACTGGCAACGCGGGTATGCGCAGCCGCCTGGCCTGGTTGCCGACGGTCGTGACATGGGAACCACGGTCTTTCCCGCGGCCGGGGTGAAGATTTTCTTGACCGCCAGCGCTAAAGAGCGGGCCCAAAGGCGCTATAAGCAGTTGAAAGAAAAAGGATTGCCTGCTAACCTCGCCGCGCTTACGGCAGATTTGAAAGAACGCGATGCACGGGATCGCGGGCGAGCGGTGTCACCGTTGGTGGCGGCCGCCGATGCGGTCGAAATCGATTCGACGGCGCTGGGTATCGACGACGTGGTGGAGCTGGTGCTGCGACAGGCCCAGCGCAGCTTCGCGAAACCGCCCTGACGGCAGGCCGTCAGTTAACTGGGTTGTCCGGATTGGCCGGGCGATCTGACCGAAACTTGACAAATCCGGATTGGTTTAGCCACCGGTACTAGGGTCCGCTCAGTGTGGATCGGGAATCATTAAATGTCTGAAAGCTTTGCCGAGCTCTTTGAACAGAGCCTCACTAACACCAACCTCCAGCCCGGCGCCATCGTTATTGGTACCGTCGTCGCCATCGAGAATGACCACGTGATCGTCAATGCGGGTTTGAAATCCGAGGGTGTCATTCCAAAGAGCCAGTTCACGGACTTCGACGGAAACGTTGAGTGTGCGGTCGGTGATCAGGTCGAGGTCGCCCTGGATGCCGTCGAAGATGGCTTTGGGGCCACACGACTGTCGCGCGAAAAGGCCAAGCGCCACCACGCCTGGCACAAGCTGGAGAAGGCCTTCGACGCAGAGGAAATCGTGGTCGGCCGCATCAACGGCAAGGTCAAAGGGGGCTTCACCGTCGAACTCGACCAGATTCGCGCGTTCCTTCCCGGTTCTCTGGTCGATGTCCGCCCGGTGCGGGACACGTCCTACCTGGAAGGAAAGGACCTCGAATTCAAGGTGATCAAACTCGATCAGAAACGCAACAATGTGGTGGTGTCACGACGCGCGGTGGTCGAGCAAGAGTACAGCGAAGACCGAGAGAAGCTGCTGGAGAGCCTGCAGGAAGGGCAAGAGGTCAAGGGTGTGGTCAAGAACCTCACTGACTATGGCGCGTTCGTCGACCTCGGCGGCATCGACGGCCTGCTGCACATCACCGATATGGCCTGGAAGCGTGTGAAACATCCCTCGGACGTGGTTGATATCGGCGACGAGATCGACGTCAAAGTACTCAAGTTCGACCGCGAGAAGATGCGTGTCTCGCTCGGCCTCAAGCAGATGGGCGAAGATCCGTGGGAGAACATCACACGGCGCTACCCAGAGGGCACGCGTCTGTTCGGTAAAGTCACCAACATTGCCGACTACGGCGCCTTCGTCGAGATCGAGGACGGCGTCGAAGGCTTGGTGCATGTCTCAGAGATGGACTGGACCAACAAGAATGTGCACCCAAGCAAGGTCGTACAGCTCGGCGACGACGTGGAAGTGGTGGTGCTGGATATCGACGAAGAGCGACGTCGTATCTCGCTTGGCATGAAGCAGTGCCAGGCCAACCCATGGGACGACTTTTCGCAAAGGTTCAACAAAGGCGATCATGTCAGTGGTGTCATCAAGTCGATTACCGATTTCGGTATCTTCATTGGCTTGGACGGTGGCATCGATGGCCTGGTGCACCTGTCGGATATCTCCTGGGACGATACCGGCGAGGCAATAATCCGAAACTACAAGAAGGGTCAGGAGCTCGAGACGGTCGTTCTGGCGGTGGACCCGGAGCGCGAGCGCATCTCCCTGGGCATCAAGCAGCTGGATAAAGATCCGATCTCGAGCTTTTTGGCCACCCATGAGAAGGGCACCATCGTCAAAGGTACGGTACAGGAGGTTGATGCCAAGGGGGCCGTCATTGCGCTGGCCGATGGTGTCGAGGGCTACCTGCGCGCATCTGAGTTGTCACGTGATCGGGTAGAGGATGCCCGTGTCGTGCTGAAGGAAGGCGACAGCGTAGACGCCAAATTCATGGGTGTCGATCGTAAGAACCGCACGATCAGCCTATCGATCAAGGCCAAGGACTACGAAGAAGAGAAGGCAGCGATCGCTACCTATTCGAGCGATGCGGCCAGTGCGGGCACTACTGCGTTTGGTGATCTGTTGAAAGACCACCTTGACGCCAACAAAGAATAAGCGGTCGCGCGATCGCGAAATCGATGACGGCGGCCCCGGCCGCCCGATTCATTTGAGACTGGCAGGGTTCAAATGACCAAATCGGAACTGATCGAAGTCATTGCGCGGGAGCAGAGCCATCTGGCCTATCGTGACGTCGAGCTCGCGGTCAAGTGCATGATCGAGCAGATGAGCCAGGCACTGGCCTCTGGCGAACGCATTGAAATCCGCGGCTTTGGCAGCTTCTCGCTGCATTTTCGACCGCCGCGGATGGGTCGCAATCCCAAGACTGGAGACTCGGTTGAGCTGAGCGGCAAATACGTGCCGCACTTCAAACCGGGTAAGGAACTGCGCGAACGCGTAAACGAGAAGTTCGAGATCGAATTGGCGACACAGCGCGAGGGCCATGGTTGACCTGGCCTG
>JAHEJD010000009.1:0-24046 GCA_024639005.1 Chromatiaceae bacterium
CATGTTCGACGCCTTTCTGCAACGCGAGCGAAACTCTTAACCTGCAAATCTCACCGTTTTTCGTAACGAGGCCGCCGAGGCGCCGCGATGGCGGGGTGCACGGAGTGAAAGGCGGTGAAGGCGTAGTCGACACTACGTCGAATCGGCTGCAACGAGTACGCCCCGTCATAGTGAGTGTATCGGGGGCCGCAGCAGGAAATTGGTGAGATATGCAGGTTAAGGGAGCCTGACGCCCTCGTTCGTCAGCAGATCCACCAATAGGATCAGCGGCAGCCCCATCAGGGCGTTGGGATCGCGCCCCTCGAGCCCGGAAAATAGCGTTATTCCATATCCTTCGGATTTGAAACTGCCGGCACAGTCGTACGGCTGGTCGCGATCGACATAACGCTCTATCTGGCTCCGCGTCAGCTCTCGAAATCTGACGACAAAAGGCTCCACCGCGGTATGTATCCGCCCGGTCGCGCTGTTGTATAGACTCAGGCCGGTAAGAAAAGTGACCGTCTGTCCCGATGCGGCAAGCAGCTGCGATATGGAGTTCTCACGGTTCCCCGGTTTGCCGAGAATCTCTCCATTAAGGCTGGCCACTTGATCAGAGCCGATGATCAGCGCCCCGGGATGACGGGAGCCGACATCTCTAGCCTTCAGCTCGGCGAGTCGTTGCACCAGATCGGCAGGCGCTTCCCCAGGCGATTGTTTCTCAATGATCCGTGGTGTGTCTGTCTTGAAGGGAATTCCGAGTTTGTCAAGTACGGCCTTGCGATAGGGCGATGAGGAGCCCAGGACCAGTGGTCTCACGATGGATCTCCTGGTTTTCGGTGCGCCCGGGAGTCTAACAGAACGCGATCGGCCGCCGCGCTGAGACCGCAGCTGCGCTGACGTTCCACAGACGCCGCGGGGCAGCCGTCTCAAGGACAAAAGCTGGCATCGGTATCTGCCGCAGCTCGTTTCTCTGTACGGCGATTAATTCTCTCAATACCAGACCTGCACCTTATTCCATTAGAATGCGTCGTGCAGTGGCGGCCAAACAGGGACTTCAAAGACATGATGGCCGCAAGAAGCAGCATAAGATCGTGCAACAGTCTTGACTTTGAGGGGAATGCAGCGTGGATACGAACCTGTTGATCCAAGGTGCGGAGCTGATGTTGCTCGGTATGGGCATAGTCTTTGGCTTTCTGGGCGTCTTGGTCTTTACTCTGCGCGCCATGTCTGCACTCGCCGGGCGGTTGTCCGACGAAGAATCGATCGAACCTGCGCCACCGGCACCGCTGAACGTGTCTGATCACCGTCGAGTGGTTGCGGTCATTACGGCCGCGGTTGCCCGCTACCGCGCGTCGTCACGCGCCGCTTGAATCGACCAGTATCCCATGAGGAACTGAACGCTCAATGAGTACACACAAGCTTGCCATCACCGACGTCGTTCTGCGCGATGCTCATCAATCGTTGTTTGCCACGCGTCTGCGTCTCGCGGACATGCTGCCGATCGCGGCAAAACTGGACCAGGTGGGATTCTGGTCGCTCGAGACCTGGGGTGGTGCGACCTTTGATGCCTGCATTCGTTTCCTCGGTGAGGATCCCTGGGAGCGTCTCAGGGCATTGAAGCAGGCCATGCCGAACACCCGGATGCAGATGTTGTTTCGCGCTCAAAACATACTCGGGTACCGTCATTACGCCGATGACGTCGTTGAACGCTTCGTCGAACGCGCTGCCGACAACGGCATGGACGTTTTTCGCATCTTCGATGCGATGAATGACCTGCGGAATTTTCAGACCGCCGTCAAGGCCGCGTTGAAGGTTGGCAAACATGCGCAGGGTGCGATGTCCTACACGGTCAGCCCGGTGCATCACCTGCAGTACTGGTTGGATATGGCAAAGGGTCTCGAAGACATCGGCTGTCATTCGATCTGTATCAAGGATATGGCCGGCCTGCTCAACCCCTACGTCGGCTTCGAGCTAGTCTCGCGCCTGAAAGAGACGGTGTCGGTGCCGATTGCGGTACACTCCCACGCCACCACCGGCATGAGTACAGCCACCAACATCAAGGTCGCAGAGGCTGGTATCGATATGGTCGATACCGCGATATCGTCGATGTCCATGACCTACGGACATTCCGCCACGGAATCTATGGTGGCTATTCTGCAAGGCAACGACCGTGACACCGGACTCGATCTCCGCCTGCTCGAAGAGATTGCGGCCTATTTTCGCGAGGTCCGCAAGAAATATGCGAAGTTCGAGGGCTCTCTGCGCGGCGTCGATTCACGGATCCTGGTTTCGCAGGTGCCAGGCGGCATGTTGACCAACATGGAAAATCAGCTGCGTGAACAGGGCGCCGCTGACCGGATGGACGACGTACTGGCCGAGATTCCGCGGGTGCGCCAGGACCTTGGCTACATAGCGCTGGTGACGCCGACATCACAGATCGTCGGTACGCAGGCGGTGCTGAATGTCTTGACCGGCGAAAGATATAAGAACATCACCAAAGAGACCGCCGGTGTGCTCAAGGGCGAATACGGCGCCACGCCGGCTCCGGTCGACCAAGAACTCCAACAGCGCGTGCTCGAGGAGGGACGGACAGCGATCACCTGCCGGCCTGCCGATCTGATCGAGCCCGAGATCGACAAACTGACCGATGAGTTTCGGCGTCTGGCCCAGGAACGCGGCATTCGAGTGGCAGAGGACGAGATCGACGACGTGCTGACCTACGCACTTTTTCCGCAAATCGGTCTCAAGTTTCTCGAGAATCGCGACAATCCGGATGCCTTCGAGCCGCCGCCAGACCGAGACACGGAACCGCAAGCTCCCACGGCCACCGCCACGAAGACAGCGCCGAAGCCGCCCGATGTCGAGGCCTATCAGGTGACCGTCGACGGTCGTGCCTACCACGTCGTGGTCGCACCGGGTGGTGACGTCACCGCAGTGCAGCCGGTGGCGACTCCGACCCCCGTGCCACAGCAGCCGGGACCGGTAACGCCGCCGCCGAGTGCGGGCGCAACCAGTGTGCCCGCGCCCCTCGCTGGAAACATATTCCAGGTCAACGTGGTCGCTGGCCAGGTCGTCAATTCAGGCGACGTGATTATGATCCTCGAGGCGATGAAAATGGAGACCGAGGTTCGCTCACCGGATTCGGGAACGGTTCAGGCGGTGCTGGTCAAGGAAGGTGACGCGGTCCAAGTGGGCGACATTCTCCTCACCCTGAGCTGAACTGATGTTTGAACAAGGTCTCGAGGCCCTTTGGCACTCCATGGGCATTGCCAATCTGGGGTGGGGGCAACTGCTGATGATCCTGGTCGGCGGGCTGCTGATCTTTCTCGCCATTCGCAAGAGCTTCGAGCCGCTGCTGCTGTTACCCATAGGCTTTGGCTGTATCCTCGCCAACGTGCCGGTCGCCGGGCTTGCCGAGGATGCCGTCGGGCATTTGCTCATGGCCGGCGATCCCAGTCATCTCGCGGCGCTTGCAGAGATCCTCAACGTCCCCGTGACGCAGCTTGGCGATGCCGTCAAACACGCCTCTGGCGCATCGCTGGTGGCCGCGCAGACGCTCGCCCGGGATCTGGGCTATGAGCCGGGAATGCTGCAACTTTTTTACGAAGTCTCTATCAGTACCGGCGTGGCGCCGCTACTGATCTTCATGGGCGTCGGCGCCTTGACCGATTTCAGCGCACTGATCGCCAAGCCGAGTACGCTGCTGCTCGGTGCCGCCGCGCAGTTCGGCATTTTTTCCACGCTCATCGGCGCATTGGCATTGAACGTCGTACCGGGTTTCGATTTTACCCTGGCCGAGGCATCGGCGATCGCCATCATCGGCGGTGCCGACGGCCCGACCGCCGTCTTCCTGGCCTCCAAGCTGGCCCCCGATCTGCTCGGCGCCATTGCCGTAGCCGCGTACTCCTACATGGCGCTCGTACCGATCATCCAGCCGCCGATCATGCGCGCCCTCACCAGCAAGACGGAGCGCCAGGTCGTGATGTCGCAGCTTCGTCCGGTCAGCAAGCTCGAGAAGATCCTGTTTCCGCTCACGGTCCTGCTGCTGTGCCTGCTGTTCCTGCCGTCTGCCGCGCCACTGATCGGCATGCTGACCTTTGGTAACCTGCTGCGCGAATCCGGCGTCGTGGACCGATTGAGCAAGGCGGCGCAGAACGAGATCATCAATGCGGTGACCATTATCCTCGGACTTTCCGTGGGATCGAAGCTGCAGGCCGACAAGTTCCTCAGCCTGGAGACCCTTGGCATTCTGGCCCTGGGGGCCGCTGCCTTTTGTATCGGCACCGCTGCAGGCGTGCTGATGGGCAAGGCGATGTATCGGCTCTCGAAGGGCGCGGTTAACCCCCTCATTGGCGCCGCCGGCGTGTCGGCGGTGCCGATGGCGGCACGCGTTGTGAACAAGGTCGGGCTGGAGGCCAATCACCACAATTTCCTGCTGATGCACGCGATGGGGCCTAATGTGGCCGGCGTGATAGGCTCAGCGGTTGCCGCCGGTGTCTTGCTCGCCGTCGTTGGCGGCTGAGCCTGCCCCACTAAACTCCCGATATCCATAACTTTTTTGTTGCCGCATCGCAGGGTTTTTCATACAATTCCGCGCTTATGTTGTCGCTTCTGCCCGACTTCGCCGACCCTTTGCGGCTGTGTGCGCTCGGCAAGGCGTACGAGGGTGAGATTCCGCTGGCGGATTTGCCCAGACTCGCGCCGCTTCTGGCTTCCACGGAAGGAGAAGCGGCGTTTGTATTGGAATTCGACCGAGATGCGGCGCGTAGGGCCACCGTCCGCGTCAAGGTCGAGGCGACTTTGGCGCTGCAGTGCCAACGTTGTCTCGACACCATGACATTGCCGGTGAACGGAGACTCTACGCTGGTCGTGGTGGATGGGCCGGCCGAGGCGGAACGGCTGCCAGAAGATGTCGACCCCCTGCTGGTGGACGACGAAAAGCTCGTCTTGCGATCGCTGATCGAAGACGAGCTTATTCTGGCCATCCCGCCGGCGCCGACGCACAGCAGCGATGCCTGTGCGATGAGACTCCAGCAGATCAACACTGCGAGAGACGAACTTACAACGGGCGATGCGGGCAGCAGGACGCATCCCTTCGCATCCCTGGCAGGCTGGCGTGGCGATGACGACAAACAAGACTGATAGTCTTTGAGGAGACGAAAATGGCGGTCCAGCAGAACCGAAAGACACCTTCCAAGCGTGGCATGCGACGCTCCCACGATGCACTGCGGCCCGAATCGCTATCGATCGACCCGACCTCTGGCGAGACGCATCTGCGGCATCATGTGAGCCCTGATGGTTTTTACCGCGGCCGCAAAGTCGTCGACAAGTGACCGGTGCGGGTCGCCCATGGCGGCCCTCACGGACGGGCAAGCCGGCTTTTGAACGCATGAGTCAATCAATCACGATTGCGCTCGATGCCATGGGTGGTGACCACGGCCCCAGTGTAGTGGTGCCGGCGGCATTACGTTTCCTGAAACAGGATACGGACTGCGAGCTTGTGCTGGTGGGACGAGAGGCGGCCATCCGCGAGAACCTGCCAAACGGCCAGCTGCCGGAGCGGCTGAGTCTGCAGCCCGCGACGCAGGAAGTCAGTATGGATGAACTTCCTTCCCGTGCACTGCGTGGCAAAAAAGATTCCTCCATGCGCGTCGCGATCGATCTGGTAAAAGCGGGCCGTGCGGATGCCTGCGTGAGTGCAGGTAACACAGGCGCACTGATGGCGACGGCACGATTTGTCCTTAAGACACTGCCGCATATCGACAGACCGGCGATCATCACCTCGCTGCCTGCAGTCAAAGGCAAAACCTGGGTTCTGGACCTAGGTGCCAATGTCGATTCTGAAGCCACCCATCTCTACCAGTTCGCCGTAATGGGAGCCGAGCTGGTCTCGGCGGTGGACGGCAAGGAGCGACCGACCGTGGGGCTTCTGAACATCGGCCAGGAAGAAATCAAGGGCAACGAGCAGGTGAAAGGGGCCCACGAGCTGCTTGCGAAAAGTGAGTTGAACTATGTCGGCTACGTCGAGGGTGACGACATCTACCTGCGCGACAACCTTGATATCGTGGTCACCGATGGCTTCGTCGGCAATGTCGCGCTCAAGAATACCGAAGGCGCCGCAAAATTGTTCCGGCATCTCATGGCGGCGGAATTCAAGCGCAATCTCTTGACCCGGCTTGCCGGGCTTGCCGCTTTGCCGGTGCTGCGGGCACTGCGTCGTCGAATAGACCCACGCCGCTACAATGGCGCCAGCCTGCTCGGCCTTCGCGGCATCGTCGTGAAGAGTCACGGCGGCGCCGACGCGCTGGCCTTTGAGAACGCCATCACAATCGCCAAGAAAGAGGTGCTGGCAGACATAGCCGATCGAATTCAGCAGCGGGTAGGTCAGCAGTTGGATGTCTCGGTCAGCGCATGAAGATCTTTGCAAGGATCACCGGGACAGGCAGCTATCTGCCCGAGAAGGTGCTGACAAACAAAGATCTCGAGTCAATGGTTGACACCAGCGATCAGTGGATCCGCGAGCGCACCGGGATTCTCAAGCGACACATTGCCGAAACCTATCAGACAACCTGCGACCTCGCCGAACAGGCCGCGCGCCGCGCCATCGACGCAGCAGGCAAGCGCCCGCAAGACATCGACTTGATTGTTCTGGCAACCACAACCCCAGATAAGATCTTTCCCAGCACTGCCTGCCTGGTACAACAGCGGCTGGACATCCATGGATGCGCGGCGTTTGACGTTCAGGCAGTTTGTACAGGCTTCATCTATGCGTTGAGCGTGGCGGAGAAGTTCGTCAGTACGGGTGCTGCGCGCTGCGCGCTGGTGATTGGTGCAGAGACCTTCTCCCGTATCATCGACTGGACTGATCGTGACACCTGCGTCCTGTTCGGCGATGGGGCGGGCGCAGTGGTCATCGAAGCATCGGAAGTGCCTGGAATATTGTCGTCGCACCTGCATGCAGACGGCGCCTACGAAACGCTGCTGCACGTCCCGGGTGGCGTTTCACGCGGATACAACATGCCAGACGCAGAAGGCGACCCGCATTACACCCGAATGCGGGGTAATGAGGTATTCAGGATGGCGGTCAATACCCTCGGGCGCATTGTTGACGAGACACTACATGCCAACGATATGAAGAAATCCGATGTCGACTGGCTGGTACCGCACCAAGCCAATATCCGCATCATCAACGCAACGGCGCGCAAGCTCAATATGTCCATGGACAAGGTGGTAGTGACGGTAGACCAACACGGCAATACCTCGGCTGCATCGGTTCCACTGGCCCTCGACACGGCGGTACGTGATGGACGAATCCGGCCGGGCGAGGTGCTGTTGTTGGAGGGATTCGGCGGCGGCTTTACCTGGGGCTCTGTGTTGCTGAAATTCTGAGAAGACGTTCGATGAGCAAGAAATTCGCTATTGTTTTTCCGGGTCAGGGCTCACAAGCAGTTGGGATGCTGGCCGACCTAGCCAGAGACCACCCCGTGGTTCGTAGGACCTTCGAAGAGGGTTCAGATGCGCTGGGTGTCGATCTCTGGTTGCTCAGTCAGAAAGGACCAAAGGAGCAACTTAACGAGACACAGAACACCCAGCCGGCGCTGTTGTGCGCCGGGATAGCCGTAATGCGTGTGCTCGACGAAAGGCTTGATCAACAACCGCTCGCGATGGCCGGCCACAGCCTCGGCGAATACACGGCGCTGGTAGCGGCAGGGGTGTTGGATCTTGCCGACGCTGCGCGACTTGTTGCAGAGCGCGGTCGCCTAATGCAGGAAGCCGTGCCGGTGGGTCATGGCGCGATGGCAGCGATTCTTGGCCTGGATGACAGGCAGGTACGGAAGGTGTGCGAGGAAGCTGCACAGGGACAGGTCGTGGAGGCGGTAAATTTCAACTCGCCAGGTCAGGTCGTGGTCGCCGGCGATGCGGAGGCAGTAAGCCGTGCAAGCGAGGGCGCCAGGGTAGCGGGCGCGAAGCGCGCACTGCTCCTCGACGTCAGTGTCCCTTCCCACTGTGCGCTGATGAAGCCAGCCGCGCAGCGTCTTGCACTAGCACTGCAAGCCGTGGTGTTCCGTGCGCCCAGCACCCCGGTGCTACAAAACGTCACCGCTGCTGAGGCTGCAAATCCCGGTGAGATCAGAAGCTTGCTGGTGGAGCAATTGTTCAGCCCGGTCCGTTGGGTGGAGACCGTCCAAGCGCTCACGCAACGCGGTGTCGAGCTGGTTGTCGAGGCCGGTCCGGGTAAGATTTTGACGGGGCTCGTCAAGCGAATCGACAAGTCATTGCAGGCACGCCCCGTTGTTGATACTGCGAGCCTCGATAACGCTGTGGAGGCAGTCAATGCTTGAAGGGAAGATCGCGCTGGTTTCCGGTGCCAGTCGTGGCATCGGTGCAGCCATCGCCGACCAGCTTGGTCAGCAGGGCGCGACGGTCGTCGGAACGGCGACTACCGATGCCGGTGCCGAGGCGATTTCGCGGCGCCTCTCGGAGGCAGGCATCAGAGGTCAGGGGATGCGACTGGATGTCAGCGACGATGCGTCAGTAGAGGCCGTCATCGCGGCGATTGCTGCGGCGTTCGGCCCGGTCACAATTCTGATAAACAATGCCGGCATCACCCGCGACAATCTGTTAATGCGTATGAATACCGATGAGTGGGACAACGTCATCAACACCAACTTGAACTCGGTATATCGTCTCTCCAAGGCCTGCCTGCGTGCAATGATGAAGGCGAGAACGGGACGAATAATCAATATTGCCTCGGTGGTAGGCGCGAGCGGCAATCCCGGCCAGACTAACTATTCAGCAGCCAAAGCAGGCATGTTGGGTTTTACGAAGTCGCTTGCGCAAGAGGTAGGGTCACGCGGAATTACCGTCAATGCGGTGGCGCCGGGGTTCATCGACACCGACATGACCCGCGATCTGCCCGACGCGCAACGTACCACGCTGCTTGGGCACATCCCGCTCGGCCGGCTCGGCCGGCCTGAAGAGATAGCATCTGTGGTCGCGTTCCTTGCATCGGATGCCGCGGCCTACGTGACCGGAGAAACCATTCACGTAAATGGCGGCATGTACATGACCTGAAAGCCGGAGTTACCGGAATTTGTCGCAGTTTAAGAGATTACTGAAATTGCACCGGAGCGCTTTGAAGCAAAGGGCAAACTGAATACAATGTCGCGTCATCGCGTGGCGACTTGATCACGTATTTCTGGAGGAATTGACAGAATGAGCACTATCGAAGAACGCGTAAAGAAGATCGTCGTTGAACAGCTGGGCGTGAAAGAAGAAGAAGTGGTGCCGGCGGCCTCTTTCGTCGATGATCTTGGCGCCGATTCGCTGGATACTGTGGAACTGGTAATGGCCCTCGAAGAGGAATTCGAAACAGAGATCCCTGACGAGGAGGCCGAGAAGATTACGACCGTTCAGCAGGCGATCGATTACGTAACCGCGCACAGCTGATTTTGTCCGTATCGTCTCACATTCGGCCATAGGGTCTGCAGCTCAGGACCCTGGCCGTTTGGTCTTCAGAGTGTCCGTTCCAAAGGGGTCATCCCAGATGTCACAGAGAAGGGTTGTCGTCACGGGTCTAGGCCTGGTTGCGCCAGTGGGTCTTGACGTCGCTAGCGGCTGGGAAAGCATCGTTTCCGGCCGAAGCGGTATTCAGCCAATCACGCATTTTGACGTCGCACCCTTCAGCGTTAGGTTCGGCGGCCCGATCTATGGCTTCGACGTCGAGCGGTACATCCCCAAGAAAGAGGCCCGCAAGATGGATGCCTTCATCCACTACGGCATCGCAGCAGGAGTCCAGGCGGTAACCGACAGCGGTATCGAGATCACGGAGGAAAACGCCAAACGCATAGGCGTGGCGATCGGTTCCGGCATCGGTGGGTTAACCGGAATCGAGAACTCCTACGGCGCCTACCTCAGTGGCGGACCGCGTAAGATCTCGCCGTTTTTCGTACCGGCGAACATCATCAATATGGTGGCAGGGAACTTATCCATCTTATACGGCCTGAAGGGACCGAATATTTCGATCGTCTCCGCCTGCAGCACCGGTGCGCACAATATCGGGGATGCAATGCGGATGATCCAGTACGGGACGGTCGACATGATGGTCGCCGGGGGCGCAGAGATGGCGACATCGCCGACCGGTCTAGGCGGTTTTGCGGCAGCGCGAGCACTCTCGACGCGCAATGATGACCCACAGGCGGCGAGCCGGCCGTGGGATAAAGACCGTGATGGCTTTGTGCTTAGCGATGGCGCTGGGGTATTGATGCTGGAGGAACTGGAGCACGCAAAGGCGCGTGGTGCCCGTGTCTATGCGGAACTCGCTGGCTCGGCCATGAACTCTGACGCTTATCACATGACCTCGCCGGCGCCAAATGGTGAGGGCGCTGCCGATTGCATGCGTTTGGCCCTGGCGGATGCGGGATTGAACATGGATCGGGTGGACTACATCAACGCACATGGCACCTCGACGCCCGCCGGCGATGTGGCTGAGACCATGGCGGTGAAGGCGGCATTTGGTGATCACGCGCGCAAACTGGCGGTCAGCTCCACCAAATCGATGACCGGACACATGCTCGGGGCCGCTGGCGGTGCCGAGGCATTGTTCACGGTCCTTGCGATACGCGATCAGGTGATGCCGCCGACCATCAATCTCAACAATCCTGATGACCAATGTGATCTGGATTATGTGCCGCAAACCGCGCGCGAGGCTCGAATTGACACTGCCATCTCGAATTCATTCGGTTTTGGTGGAACCAACGGGACCCTGGTTTTCTGTCGTGTTACCGACTGACCGTCGGTAACTGCTCGGGTCGAGGCACGCGTTTTCATGCACGGTGACGCGCTCGTCGACGGGTCTGCAACCAATGCCGCATGGCTCAACGAGCGGTCATGCCAGTTCGGCGATGGTCTTTTCGAAACCATCGCCGTCGTCGATGGCGAGCCCTGCCTTTGGGATGCGCATATGGAGCGACTCAGCGAGGGTTGCCGACGACTGCGCCTTCCGTTTCCAAACTTCGTTCGACTTTGCGAGGAATGTCGCGAACTCTGCGCCGGTCGGGCTCGCGCCGTTCTAAAGCTTGTTTGGTCGGCGGGATCTTCAGAGCGGGGCTACCGCAGACCTGCCGATGTTGTCCCACAGCGGATACTGCGAATCTCGGCCTGGCCGGAAGGGCCCCAGCTTCGCCCCTGGGTCATGCGTATGTGCGCGCATCGCCTGAGTGAGAATCCGGTACTCGCACAGATTAAACATCTCAATCGCCTGGACCAGGTGATTGCGAGTAACGAATGCCAGATATCGGAGATTGATGAAGGCCTGATGCTGGGCCAGGACGGCCGCGTGGTTTGCGGCACCAGGAGTAATCTCTTCATACAACAGGCCGGCCGCCTGCGGACACCGGTCGTCGACACTGCCGGGATCGCGGGCGTAGTGCGCGCTCTAGTGCTCGACGCCGGCACTCATGGGGATCGGCCAGTGGAGGTGGGCCGGATTTCGCTGGATGAGGTGCATGCAGCAGATGCGGTCTTTCTGACCAGTTCGCTGATTGGGGTGGTGCGTGTCGGCCGCTTCGAACATACTGCCTATGACATGCAGTTCGAGGAGCACCCAGCGATGGTTGGGGCCCGGCGTCTGTGCCACCTTGCTAAGCCTGCAAGCCCGCCAGTATGAACAAGCTGTTGGGTCTCCTGGTAATCGTCGGCAGCCTGCTGCTGGGGTGGGCATGGATGGAGTACGCTGACTTCCGGCGGATGCCGCTGACGATCGCGCAAGGCAGCGTGATCTACGAGGTGCCTCGGGGCGCCACATTGGCCTCGGTCGCCGAGGATCTTCAGGCCGCTGGGATAATCAAGAAAGCGCAATATCTGCGGTGGTATGGACAATACACGGGGCAAGCCAACCGGATTCGCGCCGGCGAATATCGGCTGACTAGGGATCTCGTACCCGATACCTTATTGGCGCTGCTGGTCTCAGGGCAATCCGTTAACTACAGCCTTACCCTGCTCGAGGGATGGAATATTCGGCAGGTCCGCGCCGCGGTCGCCGCGCATGCTGCGCTGCAGCATACCCTGGGCGGGCTAGATGATCAGGAACTGATGGATCGTCTGGGTCTGCCGGGCGCTCATCCGGAAGGGCAGTTCTTTCCGGATACTTATCATTTCGCCCGCGGCATGACGGATCTGGAGTTCTTGCGCCGCGCACAGCGCAAGATGGACGATGAACTGGCGGCGGCATGGGCCGGCAGGTCCGAGGACCTGCCGCTGGCGAACGCCTACGAGGCCCTGATTCTTGCGTCAATCATAGAGAAGGAAACCGGCCAGGCGGACGAAAGAGCGGCAATTGCCGGCGTCTTTACCCGGCGCCTGCGCAAGCGGATGAAACTGCAGACCGATCCTACAGTCATCTACGGCATGGGTGAGCGCTTCGATGGCAACCTTCGCCGGGCGGATCTGCGCGAAGACACACCCTACAACACCTATTTCCATGCCGGGCTGCCGCCGACGCCCATCTGCATGCCAGGTCGCGATGCCTTGCGCGCTGCAGTCAACCCTGCACCGGGAAAGACACTGTACTTTGTCTCGACGGGCGACGGATCCCATGTCTTTTCCGAGACCCTCGTCGAACACAACGCGGCGGTCCGCAAGTACCAGCTGAAACGATGAACAGGCTGCGATGTTTCATCACGGTCGAGGGCATCGAAGGGGCGGGCAAGACGAGCTGCCTCGAGCGGATAGAGGAGCGTATCCGGTCACGTGGTCTGCCGTTATTGGTGACACGTGAACCGGGCGGCACGCCGTTGGGCGAGGACCTGCGTGCGCTGTTGCTGGGCCATCTTCATGCGGGTATGGCTCAGGACACCGAGCTCTTGTTGATGTTCGCCGCGCGTGCCGAGCATCTGGCCGCGCAAATTGAGCCTGCCCTGGCATCCGGCGCATGGGTGCTGTGCGATCGCTTCACCGACGCAACCTACGCCTATCAGGGCTTCGGCCGTGGCATCGATCTGGCGAGGATTGCGGCTTTGGAAGACTGGGTGCAGGGCGCACGCCGACCGAATTTGACGCTGCTGCTGGATCTACCCGTCGAACTTGGTCTACAGCGTGCAGGAAAGCGCTCGACGCCTGATCGTTTCGAGCGCGAGACCCTGGCATTTTTCGAACGGGTACGTGACGGTTACCTCGACTTGGCCGCGTCCATGCCGGAACGTTACCGGGTCATTGATGCCTCACAACCGCTGGCGAACGTCTTGCAGCAAGTCAGTGCTCAGATCGACAGCTTTCTCGACGTCTACGCATGAGGGAATCCGATACCCATCCCTGGCACGCCGAGCAATGGCACCGGATCATGGTCGCCCACGGAGCACTGCGCCTCCCGCACGCCTTGTTACTGACCGGACCACCGGGACTCGGTAAAGGCGATTTTGCCAGACGGCTAGCGCAGGTCCTGGTCTGCGTTAACCCCAACGAGCAAGGCGATCCCTGTGGGGCCTGCGGGGCGTGTCGACTGGTGCTGGCGGGCACGCATCCAGACCTCCATTTCATCCAGCCCGAAGAGCCCGGCAGGATGATAAAGATCGATGCAATCCGCGGGTTGACGGCCAAGAGCGTCTTGGCGGCCCAGGATGGGGGATATCGGGTATTCGTTATTGACCCCGCGGACATGATGAATCGGGCGGCCGCCAATGCGCTGTTGAAGACGCTGGAAGAACCTGCGAAGCGATCAATTTTGGTGCTGGTGAGTTCCCACCCCGACCGGCTTCCGGCGACTATTCGCAGTCGTTGCCAGATCGTCCGATTTCCCGTCCCGCCTGCGAGGCTGGTGCGCGACTGGCTTGGCCAGGCGGCGCCGGAAGAAGAGCTTGATCAATTGCTGGCAATCAGCGGCGGCGCCCCGCTGCGAGTCCTGCAGGCTCGGGAGCAGGGTTGGCTCGAAGAGGGAAGAGACCTGTGCCGGGAACTCAGCGCCTTGAAGCGGCGTCAAATCAATCCGTTACAAATTACTGAAGAATGGGGAAAACGGCCGCTAACCTCGGTACTGGACGGCCTCAAACGCTGCCTCACGGACCTGATCAAGCTGGCAAACGGGCTGTCGGGCGCCATGCTCTACCACCCTGCGCTGCGCGAAGATTTGCAAAGCCTGGGGCAGGGCATAGAATTAAAGTCGCTTTATGGGTTCAACGACCAGCTTCTGAAAGCAGACCGCGAGCTGTCGCACAACCTGAACGGACCGATGTTACTCGAACATATCGCAAACCGCTGGTTACAAATAAGCCGCCCGGGAGGTCACTGAGATGTCCGTGTCCAGCGTGCCGCGCGCACGTCAGGGGATCCTTTCCCTGACGATAAAGGACAAGAATGCCCTTTACGCGGCCTACATGCAGTTCGTCAAGAATGGCGGGCTGTTTATCCCGACAACGAAAAAGTACAACATCGGTGACGAAGTCTTCATGCTCCTTAGCCTGATGGAAGAGGCCGAGCGTCTACCAGTCGCCGGGCGAATAATCTGGATAACGCCGGTCGGTGCCGAGGGTAACCGGGCAGCCGGGATCGGCGTACAGTTCAGCGATCAGGATGGCGGAATGGCCCGTAACAAAATCGAGGGCTATCTGGCCGGCGCGCTAAAGTCGGACAAGCCGACCCACACCATGTGACCCCATGCTGGTCGATTCTCACTGCCACCTCGACCGGGTCGACCTGGAACCTTATGGCGGCGATTTCTCGGAGCTAATGACCGCAACGCACGCAGCGGGTGTTTCACACTTGCTGTGTGTGTCTATCGACCTCGAGTCATATCCGATGATGCTTGACCTGGTCGAGCCCTACCCCGAGGTATCGGTCTCGGTCGGCGTCCATCCCAACGAGCATGACCGCCGAGAGCCCGCGGTCGACGAGCTCGTCGAGCTCGCAAGACACCCGAAGAACGTGGCCATTGGTGAGACCGGTCTCGATTACTTCCGTGCCGATGGCGACCTCGGTTGGCAACGTGACCGTTTCCGCACCCACATCAGGGCCGCGCACGAGGCGAAAAAACCGTTGATCATTCACACGCGGGATGCCCGGGAGGACACGATCGCCATCTTGCGCGAAGAACAGGCGCAGGCGGTGGGCGGCGTAATGCATTGCTTTACCGAGACCTGGGAGATGGCGAAGGCGGCGCTCGAGCTCAATTTCTATATCTCATTTTCCGGCATTGTGACCTTCAAGAGCGCCGCGTCTCTGCGCGAGGTGGCGGCGCAGGTGCCAGATGATCGCATCTTGATCGAGACGGATTCGCCCTACCTGGCGCCCGTGCCTTTTCGGGGCAAGTCAAACGAACCCCGCTACGTCGATAGAGTAGCCGACACCATTGCGGGTCTGCGCGGCGTCTCCACAGAATACTTGGCGCAACTTTCCACGGATAATTTTTACCATCTGTTTAGCGCCGCACGTCGCTAGGCGCCAAAGACCGGGCAGCAGGAGGCTGCTTTAAGCGATAGGGAAATCGTATGCAAGCTGTGCAAATTCCGCTTGGGCCAGAACTACGCATCGGCGGGCCGCTACTCATTGCCTTGGTCTGCCTCGCCTTGCTCGCGTGTCCGATAGTGTGGCCCTGGCGGCTGTCTCTCGCACTGTCAGGGATGTTGCTTGGGGTCTGGCAATGGCATCGTTTTCTGCGGCGGCGACCAGTTGCAGTCGCACCAGGACTCGATCGTGCAATCAGCTGCCAGCTGGCCGATGGTTCCACGCTGACGGTGAGCGAGTTGCGGATCGGCGTGCTGAGCCCCTGGCTGGTCAGCGCCAGACTCGAGGGCGTGGCCGGCGAGCGCGTGGACCTGTTCGTGCCGGGTGGGGCATTACCCGAGACCGCGCACTGGCAACTGCGTCGCTGGCTCATCTGGTTCCGTGCGTCTGATTCTGCAGCAGGTGGGCACGACAAGGATCTCGAGACTTAACCGGGCGGGCGTCGCGGCACATAATTGTCCGGTATGAGAACGGTCGGTGCGGCCTGGTTGTCGTCCCGGTCCGGAAAATCGATGTTGTAATGCAGACCGCGGCTCTCGCGGCGGCGCTGTGCCGATATGATGATCAACCCCGCGACATCGACGAGGTTACGCAGCTCGAGCAGGTCGTTTGAGACCCGGAAGTTGCCATAATACTCTTCGATCTCGTGACGCAGCAGATCCGCTCGACGGCGGGCCCGCTCAAGACGCTTATTGCTGCGCACGATACCGACGTAGTCCCACATGAAGCGGCGCAGCTCTTCCCAGTTGTGCGAGACGACGACCTCCTCGTCGGAGTCGGTAACCCGGCTTTCATCCCAGGGGGCGATATCGACGCTGGGCGGATCCGTGCGCGCCAGTTCGTCGAGAATATCGGTCAAGGCAAGCTCGCTGAACACCAGGCATTCGAGCAGCGAATTGCTGGCCATTCGGTTGGCGCCGTGGAGGCCTGTGTAGGCGGTCTCGCCGATCGCGTAGAGACCGTTGAGATCGGTACGCGCCGTGTGGTCAGTGCTGACGCCACCACAGGTGTAGTGGGCCGCCGGAACGACGGGAAGCGGTTGAGTGCGCATGTCGAAACCGAGCTCCAGACACTGCTGGTGAATGGTCGGGAATAGACGCTCAATCTCGTTTGCGTGTTTATGACTGATGTCCAGATAAACGCATTCAATGCCGAGGCGTTTCATCTCATGGTCGATCGCCCGGGCCACGATATCTCGCGGCGCCAGTTCGGCGCGCTCATCGAAGCGATCCATGAAGCGCGAACCGTCTGGCAGCAGAAGCTTTCCCCCCTCACCGCGGACCGCCTCGCTTATCAGGAAGGATTTCGCCGCGGGATGGTATAGACAGGTCGGATGAAACTGGATGAACTCCATGTTGCCTACGCGACAGCCGGCCCGCCATGCCATCGCGATGCCATCGCCGGTGGCGACGTCTGGATTGCTGGTGTAGAGATAGACTTTGCTGGCACCGCCGGTGGCCAACACGACGCAGCGCGCGACCACGCTGACGACACGGCCAGAGGCGATATTCAGCAAGTAGGCACCATGACAACGCCGCTCCTCGTTCTGCTCGCCACACACCAGATCGACGGCAATATGATGCTCCAAGACGCTGACATTCGGGTGCGAATCGAGCCGCCGGACCAAGGTCGTCTCCACGGCTCGCCCGGTGGCGTCGTCTGCATGGACTACCCGGCGACGGCTATGTCCGCCCTCGCGGGTGAGGTGGTAACCGGAATCACCGGTCGGCGGCGACCGGGTGAACTCGACGCCTTCGTCGAACAGCCATCCTATGTTGCCCGGCCCGTGTTCGACGACCATACGCACGGTTGCCTCGTCGCATAAGCCCCCGCCGGCATCCAGGGTATCCTGGACGTGCGAGTCGATGGAATCATGGGTTCCCAGTACAGCGGAGATGCCGCCCTGGGCGTACAGCGTGTTGCCTTCTTCCAGCTCGCGTTTGGAGACCAAACCGACGCTGACGCCCGGAGGGAGGCGCAGCGCCAGGCTGAGGCCAGCCGCCCCGCTGCCGATGATCAACACGTCAAAAACCGGGCTGTGTGGTTGGTTCATAACAATTGATAGCGCTTGGCCGCGCGGCCATAATTAAGCCTTATACTTCTGCTCGCATTCGCAAGAGTAGACGCTACGCTGGGTGGCGTCACGCTGGGGTGACACGGGCCCCAACCAGCTGCCTGAACTGTCGCATAGAGCAAATCATGCCCGAACTCGCGTTTTTTCGTCACGCCGGAGAACTTTGCCCGCGTGCCCTGGTCAATACTGGCGGAACGCCTGCGCGCATTCCATTGCGGTTTGGAGCGCTGTCGTCGTGAGCTCGGAAAAAGAGGCCGATCAGCTTTTGGTGGAGCGGGTCCAGCGCGGAGACAAAAAGGCCTTCGACCTGCTGGTGCTGAAGTACCAACACAAGGTGGCTAATCTGATCTCCCGCTATATTCGCGACCATGCCGAGGTGTTGGATGTCACACAGGAGGCCTTCATCAAGGCATATCGTGCCCTTCCAAAATTCCGCGGCGACAGTGCGTTCTATACCTGGCTGTATCGGGTGGCGATCAATACGGCCAAGAACCATCTTGCGGCCCAGTCACGGCGACCACCAGGGGACGACATCGAGGCCGAGACCGCAGAGCAAATGGATTTGGGCACGCCGCTGAAGGAGACGGATACACCGGAGCGTTTGGCACTGCAGCGAGAGATTGCGCAGACCATTCAGAAGGCACTGGACGAGCTTCCGGATGATCTGCGGACTGCGATAACGCTTCGGGAGTTGGATGGGTTGACATACGACGAGATCGCGCAGGCCATGGAGTGTCCGATCGGCACCGTGCGATCACGGATCTTTCGGGCCCGCGAGGCGATCGACGCCAGACTCAAGCCTTTATTGGCACCGTAGATGAGGAATCAGGGTGAAGAACACGACAGTCGGTGAATTGACCTCTGCGTTGCTTGACGGAGAGCTAGACCGCTCAGCACAACAAGCCGCTATCTCGGCGCGTTTGGCAGCGGAAGACGGGGAACGGCAGCGGTTCGGGCGCTACCGTCTAATCGGCGACGTAATGCGCGGCGAATCTGCGGTGCTGGCACTACAGGTTTCGGCTCGGGTTCAGGAGGCGCTGCAAGTCGAGCCCGCGATCCTGGCGCCCCGGCGTCGAGGGCGACAATGGCTGCGGCCCGCCGCCGGCCTGGCGGTGGCCGCCTCGGTCGCCACGCTGGCCATCGTCCTGGCGCCACAGCTCCTGACTTCATCCGAGGAGAGCATGCAGCCATTGCAGCTGGCGGCTACTAATCCCGAGCGGGCCGCCCTGCAGCCGTCGCTCGTGGCGGCGACAGCACCAGCGGACAGCGAACGTCCCGGAGATGCGGGATCGGAGGGTCGCTGGCAGGTGCTCAATACGGACCTCGAGGAGCGGCTCAACCGGCTGGTGATCGAGCACCATGAGTTCGGCGGCCGAACCGGTATACACGGCCCGGTGCCGCATATCGGTTTTGCAAACTATGGCGAACGCTAAATTCGCAGCATTCGGGATCGGCGGCCTGCTGCTGTCGATTGCTGCCCAAGCCGGAGATCTTTCCCCACACGAGCTGCTCGAGCGTATGAACGAGGCAGTGCGCACACTCGACTACGAAGGGCGTTTCGTCGTGCAGTCGGGCGAGCAGCTCGATGCGATGTATATCGTCCATCGCGCCGATGACGGCGCAGAGAAAGAGCGGGTAGTCGCGCTGAACGGCGAACCGCGGGAGTTCATCCGCAGCGACGAGGCCATCGCCTGCCTGGTCCCTGGAAAAGATCAACACATCAACATCGGACGCCGCGCCAACGGCCGATCGTTTTCGCCTCTGCGCGGAGTCAGTGGGTCGCAACTCGACACCACCTATCAGGTGGAGCTACTTGAGCCGGCCCGCGTAGCGGGTAGAGAGGCTCATCAGGTGCTGATACAGCCACGCGACGACCTTCGCTTCGGTTATCGGCTGTATGTCGATAAGGCCAGCAACTTGCCATTGCGATCAGTGATGCTCGATGATTCCAAGGGGGTCGTCTCGCAGATGATGTTCGTAGAGCTTCGGGTCGGTCAGGCCATTACCCCGATCGAACGCGATATTTCTGCTATGCAGATGGCCCGGGCTGAGCCGGTCGAGGGCTCGTCCAGCGAGCGGCTCGCGCCGCCCGCCTGGATGTTCGACGATCTGCCGACCGGTTTTCAGCTGAACTTACACCGCCGTCGGTCCGACAACGCGGCGGATGGCCCGCTCGAGCATTTTATTTTTTCGGACGGGTTGGCCACTGTTTCGGTCTATGTGCAGCCTGCCAGGCATGGCGGCGAGTTCGACGGGGTCTCCCAGCGGGGAGCAGCCAGCGCCATAGGCCGCTCGCTCGACGAGCACGAGGTGATCGTCGTCGGCGAGGTGCCGATCAAGACACTGCAAATGTTCGCCCAGCATATCCGGGCTGCTAGGCCATGATCGAACAGCGCGGACGTGTCTTGCGCGCCGAGGGTGGTAGGGCGCAGATTGCCCCTTACCCTGATCGCTCCTGCGGTTCCTGTGCCACCCAGGGCGGCTGCAGCACGAAATGGCTTACAGCCTTGTTCCCCAAACGCGACCTGACATTCGTTGTCGACAACCGCATCGGTGCCCGCCCCGGCGACGCAGTTGTCGTCGGGGTAGATGAACAACTGCTGCAGCGCAGTTCCCTGCTGCTCTACGCGCTGCCTCTGGCGGGGCTGCTTGCGGGGGGGGTCCTGGGCGAATCGGTGTTTTCAATGCTCGGGGCACACCCGGAACTTGGCGGCGTTCTGGGCGGTCTCACGGCGTTGATCGCTACATTGGCGTTTGTGCGTCGCCGATCCGCCACCCGCCCTGCAGGCGATCGTGACGGGGTTCGCCTGCTGCGACTAGTGCAACCGCCAGCACCGTATCCGCTCGGCAACCTCGGGATGCCGCAGTCGCAATCACCCCATTTTAGGGATTAGGAATGCACCACATTATGAAAAATCGAACCCAATTCCAGGCGCTCGGATGGTTATTTGCGCTGTTGCTGGCGGTCGGCACGTCTCAGGCGGACAGGCTGCCGGACTTCACCGAGCTCTCAGCGGCAAACAGCCCGGCGGTCGTCAATATCAGCACGCAGCAAAAAAGCGCAGTGCGGCGAAGCATGCCCAAAGATTTCAAGCTCCCGGATATCCCGGAAGGCTCGCCGTTCAACGAGCTGTTCAAGCACTTTTTCGGCGAAGGAGAGGGCGGGACCGAGGACTTCGGGGGGCGCGAGCGCGAGAGCCGATCACTCGGATCCGGTTTTGTGATTTCTCCAGACGGTTACATCCTGACCAATCATCACGTAGTGGCAGATGCCGACGAGATCCAGGTGCGTTTCAGTGATAGGCGCTTCTATGATGCCAAGGTCATAGGCTCGGACAAGGGCAGTGACGTCGCGCTGATCAAGATCGACGCAAGCGACCTTCCCACCGTTAAAGTCGGAAAGAGCAGCAACCTCAAGGTCGGCGAATGGGTGCTTGCCATCGGCTCGCCATTCGGGTTCGACCACACAGTAACGGCTGGAATCGTCAGCGCAAAGGGGCGCAGCCTGCCGAGCGAGAACTATGTACCCTTCATCCAGACCGACGTGGCGATCAATCCGGGTAACTCCGGGGGGCCGTTGATCAACCTCGACGGCGAGGTAATTGGTATCAATTCGCAGATTTACAGCCGAACCGGTGGTTTCATGGGGTTGTCCTTTGCCATCCCCATTGAGCTTGCGGTGAATGTCGCCGATCAACTCCGCGAGAACGGTAAGGTGGAACGCGGCTTTCTTGGCGTGCTGATTCAGGATGTCGATCGAAACCTTGCCGAGTCGTTCGGTCTCGATCAGCCACATGGCGCATTGGTAGCGAGGGTCATGCCCGATTCGCCTGCAGAAAAGGCCGGTTTGCGGGTTGGCGATGTCATTCTGGCGTTCAACGACACGAAACTGTTGAACTCGAGCCAGCTGCCACCTCTGGTGGGGACGACCCGTATTGACGAGAAGGCCACCTTGCGCGTCTTGCGCAATGGAAAGCGGCGCAATGTCGACGTCTTCGTCGGTCGGCTGGAGGATGACGAGCCCGAGGCACAGCAGATACCCGCAAAGGCCGAGCCGGCCCAGATCGAGCAGCTGGGGCTCGCGGTGATCGATATCCAGCCTGAAGTGCGTGAGGAGCTGGGCCTGGAGGAGAGCGGCGGCGCGCTGATCAGCGATATTTCACCGGGTGCTGCGCAGGATGCCGGTATCCGACGTGGCGACATCGTCCTGATGTTCGATGGCGTCGAGGTGAAGAATGCGGGGCACCTGCGTGAGCTTATCGAGTCGGCGGATCAAAAGCGCACTGTTGCGGTGCTTGTGAGGCGCGGCGATAACCCGCTGTTCATGGCGCTGCGCCTGCCAGGTTAGTCCGATTGTCGGATCTGGTGTGCTACTACCGAAGCGGCTGCCACCTCTGCGAAGAGCTGGCGGCCTTGCTCCACGAGCGGTGGCCCGCACAGGCGGAACGCGTGGAGTGGCGTGATGTCGACCGGCGTGACGAATGGCGCGAGGCGTATGGTCAGCTCGTCCCGGTGTTGCTGGCGGGTAAACAAACGATCTGCAGGCTGGCGCCGGACCCGGGGCGCCTGGCGGAGTATTTCAGTGGCTTGGTGAATCCGCTATAATCCGGGCGCGGTAGCGTCGGTTCGCAGCCAAAACGGAACTTTCCGTCGGAAAGTTCCGTTTTTTCGTACGCCCCGGCTCCTCTTGATGGACCTCCATGACCGATCTCAGCCACATCAGAAACTTCTCCATTATCGCGCACATCGATCATGGGAAATCGACCATCGCCGATCGCTTCATCCAGGTGTGCGGCGGCTTGAGCGAGCGCGAAATGGCGGAGCAGGTGCTCGATTCCATGGACCTGGAGCGCGAGCGGGGGATCACCATCAAGGCTCAGTCGGTAACCCTGAAGTACATCGCCAACAACGGCGAGACCTACCAGCTGAACTTCATCGATACGCCAGGACACGTGGATTTTTCCTACGAGGTATCGCGCTCGCTGGCAGCCTGCGAGGGGGCGCTCCTGGTGGTCGATGCCGCCCAGGGCGTGGAGGCCCAAAGTGTCGCCAACTGCTACACCGCGATCGAGCAGGGCCTGGAGGTCTTGCCGGTACTCAACAAGATCGATCTGCCGTCAGCAGAACCCGAGCGCGTGGTAACCGAGATCGAAGAGATAATCGGCATAGAGGCCGCTGACGCCCTGCACGTGAGCGCCAAGACCGGTCTGGGCATCCCGGATCTTCTGGAGGCGCTTGTTGCGCATATACCGCCCCCCCGTGGCGACACCGATGCGCCACTCCAGGCGCTGATCATCGATTCATGGTTCGACTCCTACGTCGGCGTCATTTCCCTGATCCGGGTAGTCAATGGCGCCATCAGGCGGAAGGACAAGATGCGGATCATGTCAACGGGACGCGTCTATCAGGTAGAGAAAGTGGGTGTATTTGCACCCAAGCGCCTGGAAACGAACATGCTCGGTACCGGGGAGGTTGGATTCGTCATCGCCGGCATCAAGGAGGTGGATGGTGCCCCGGTCGGGGACACATTTACCCTCGAAAACGACAGGGCCGCCGAGCCCCTGCCGGGCTTTCGTGCTGTGCACCCGCGCGTATTCGCGGGCCTCTATCCCGTCAGCTCCGACGACTACGATGCTTTTCGCGACGCGCTGCAGAAGCTCAAGCTCAACGACGCAGCCTTGCATTACGAACCAGAGACCTCGCAGGCACTTGGCTTCGGCTTCCGCTGTGGTTTCCTCGGCATGCTGCACATGGAGATCGTCCAGGAGCGGCTGGAGCGAGAGTACGATTTAGACCTGATAACGACCGCACCGACCGTCATCTACCAAGTCGAGATGAACGATGGCAGCATCATACAAATCGACAACCCGGCCGCATTGCCGGATGCGGGCAAGTACCGAGAAATTCGCGAGCCCATCATCGAGGCCCATATCCTGGTGCCGCAGGACCATCTGGGCAATGTCATAGGCCTGTGCGTCGAGAAGCGTGGTTCACAAAAGAACCTGCAGTATCTGGGGGGGCAGGTTCAACTGGTCTACGAGTTGCCGATGAATGAAGTGGTGCTCGATTTCTTCGACCGACTGAAGTCGGTCAGTCGCGGCTATGCGTCGTTTGAGTACGAATTCAAGCGCTTCGAGGCTGCATCGCTGGTGAAGCTCGACATCCTAATCAACGCCGAGCGGGTCGATGCATTGTCGCTGATTGTGCATCGCGACACGGCGGAGACGCGCGGCCGCGAGCTCACCGAACGGATGAAGGAAATCATTCCACGCCAGATGTTCGAGGTCGCCATCCAGGCGGCGATCGGTAGCAAGGTTATCGCCCGCTCTACGGTCAAGGCATTGCGCAAGAACGTTACAGCGAAGTGCTACGGCGGTGATGTTACGCGCAAACGCAAGCTTCTCGAGAAACAAAAAGCCGGGAAAAAGCGCATGAAGCAGGTCGGCAGAGTCGAGATTCCACAAGAGGCGTTTCTCGCCGTGCTGCAGGTAGGCAAGG
>JAHEJD010000009.1:24146-63546 GCA_024639005.1 Chromatiaceae bacterium
CTTGCCCTCGCGTCGGTCGTGAGCGGCACAGTCTGGTTGTTGTATCGGTTGATCAAGGGCAAGAGCCAGGACAAACTGCCTACGACCGTTGAGTATGCGCGTTCGTTCTTTCCCATTTTCGTGATCGTGCTCTTGTTGCGCGCCTTTCTGGTAGAGCCCTTCCGTATCCCCTCCGGTTCGATGATGCCGACCCTGCTGGTGGGCGATTTCATACTGGTCAACAAGTTCACTTACGGGCTCCGCCTACCGGTCACCAAGACAAAGCTGGTCGATCTGGGCGAGCCCGAGCGCGGCGATATCGTGGTCTTTCGCTGGCCGGTCAATCCGCGCCTGGATTACATCAAGCGGGTGGTCGGATTGCCGGGCGATCGCGTGCGGTATCAGAACAAGACACTGTTCATCAATGGCGAGCCAGCACCCGTCGAGCCGATCGGCCAATACCGGCCGGAAGGTTCGGGAATGCGGGCCCTGGGCTCCGTCGAAGGCCGGGAGACCCTGGGTGACCGCGAGCATTCCGTGCTCGTCAATCCGCTGGCACCGGATTTCAACCCCTCCTGCGGCTTCCTGGGCTACCGCGAGGTCAGCGTGCCAGAGGGTCACTACCTCATGGTCGGGGACAACCGGGACGATAGCAACGATGGTCGCTGCTGGGGTTTCGTGCCCGAGGAGAACCTCGTGGGCAAGGCATTCTTTGTCTGGTTGAGCTGGGATTGGCAGCGTACCGGATTCCTCGGTCTCAGCCGAATAGGCTCGATAGCGGATTGAAAAAAATAGCTTTTCAAGCTAGGTCATGTATCTGCCGTTAAACTATTAAATGTCAGCGCAGGATCCAATTTCATGAACCCAAAAGCTCTGCTCAAGCAACAAACCGGTATGACGATGCTGTCCTGGCTCGTCGTCCTGGGTATCCTGGTATTTTTCATCCTGATCGGGATCAAGATGATCCCCACCTACGTCGAGAACTACTCGATCAAGCAGGTTCTGACGAATATGGAAAATGATCGTAAGGTAAGAAAGATGTCAGCCGGGGAGATGAAGAAATCCTTTATGAAGCGCCTGAAGATCAACAGCGTCTACGAATTCGACCGGAACTCGATCAAGCTCAAGAAAGAGAAGTTTGGTACCCGTTTCATCGTGGATTACGAGGTCCGTAAACCCGTTGCCGGTAATGTGTCTATCCTGATGGTGTTTTCCGAGTCGGCGCTAATCCCGCCCCCATGAAGCGATTGCAGGAGCGCATCGCTTATCGATTCAACGACATAGGATTGCTCGAAAGGGCCCTTACGCATCGCAGCCTCGGCGCCAAGAATAACGAGCGCCTGGAGTTCCTCGGCGACGCGATACTCGGCTTTGAAGTGGCCGATAACCTATACGCCCAAATGCCTGATGCCAGCGAAGGGCAGCTCAGTCGTATGCGTGCCCACATGGTAAAGCGGGAAACCCTGGCCCACATAGCCCGCGAGCTGCAATTGAGTAGCCTTCTCAAATTGGGGCCCGGCGAGCTGCGCAGTGGCGGCCAGACGCGCGATTCTATTCTCGCGGATGCCGTCGAGGCGATCATCGCCGCGGTCTACCTCGATGGCGGTATGGAAGAGGCGCGCGCCCTGGTGCGACGTTTATTGGGTGATCGACTGACCGATCCAACGCCCGAGGCGCGAAAAAAGGACCCCAAGACCCGGCTGCAGGAGCTTCTACAGGCGCTGGGAAAACCACTTCCCAGGTATGACGTAATCGACATCAGCGGAGATCAACACGATCAGATATTCAGAGTGGTTTGCCGTACGGGGCTCACCGATGATACCGAGGGGGAAGGTGCGAGCCGCCGTAGGGCCGAACAGGCTGCGGCGCGCGCTATGCTGCACCAGCTCGAGGACGCCACCTCATGAGTTTTCACAGCGGGTATGCGGCATTGGTCGGACGGCCGAACGTCGGCAAATCCACGCTACTGAACTGCCTGATCGGCCAGAAGCTTGCCATTACCTCGCACAAGCCCCAGACCACGCGGCACCGCATTCTCGGTATCCTATCGCAGGACAGCGGGCAGGTCGTCTTCGTAGATACGCCGGGGATACACGATCGCGGCGACAAGGCGATGGGCCATTACCTGAATCGAACCGCGTACAGCGCCCTGCGCGACGTCAACGTGATAGTTTTCGTGGTCCAGGCGCTGGCCTGGACCCGCGAAGATGAACGTGTACTCAGTGCGATCGGGAAGGCGGCCGTGCCGACCATCGCGGTGGTCAACAAGGTCGACCTCGTCGAACCCAAGGAACAACTCCTGCCATTCCTGCAGGATCTCAGCGATCGCTACCACTTTGACGACATCGTACCGGTATCGGCGCTACGCCAGGACAATACGCAGGCATTGATCCAGGCGGTCCTGCGCCGGCTGCCGGCGGGGGAGGCGGTCTTTCCGGATGACCAGATCACCGATCGTTCGCAACGTTTTTTCGCCGCGGAGCTGCTGCGGGAACAGATCACACGCCGCTATCATCGCGAACTGCCTTATGCGGTGACCGTCGAGATCGAGCGCTTCGAGGAAGCCGATGGCCGCTACAGTATCGCTGCGGTAATCTGGGTGGAACGTGAAGGCCAGCGAGCAATTCTGCTCGGCAAGGATGGACAGGCGATGAAAGAAACGGCGACGGCGGCGCGCAAGGCAATGAACGACTTCTTCCAGACCCGTGTCCATCTGGAGGTCTGGATCAAAGTCAAGAAGAGTTGGTCAAGCGACGAGGCCAGCCTGGTCAAACTGGGTTATTCGGACTGACGGGTTGCAGGCCGCCTACATACTGCATGCCCGGCGCTACGGTGACAGCAGCCTGCTGATGGAACTTCTGGCGCGCAATAGCGGCCGTCTGGCATGTGTCGCCAAGGGGGCGCTCCGGGCAAGGCGCCAGCAGACGCCCGTACAGGCCTTTCAACCATTGCAGGTCGCATTGAGCGGGCGCGGCGAGGTGCTAACGTTGAGCAGGGCGGAAGCGTGCGGTCATTTTCGACCCCTGACCGGCCGCAACCTTTACTGCGGTCTCTATTTGAATGAACTGGTGCAGAAGCTGACGGCGCGCCAAGATGCCTGTGTGGCACTGTTTGAGGACTATGATTCGGCGATCCGGGAACTCAGCGAACGCTTGCCGGCTGAACCTGTGCTGCGTCGCTTCGAGGTGCAGATGCTGAGGCATCTTGGTATCGGCCTGCTGCTTGAACAGGACAGCCAGGGGCAGCCGCTTGAGGCGACCAATCGGTACACTTACGAGGTCCAGACGGGTGCCGTCCCGAGCACGGAGAACTCAGCTGGCACCGTGAGCGGGCGCACCCTGTTGGCGCTGAGGCAGGGTCAGTTCGACGAAACAACGACCTTGCGTGAAGCACGGCAGCTGATGCGCCGAGTTCTCGATCATCATCTCGATGGCCGCCCGCTGCGCAGTAGAGAGTTGTTCCGTTGATGGCATGTACTCTGAGTAATACCTAATCATCGATGAACCGAGCACCATGAACCATTACGAAAGACTCCTAGGCGTGAATATCGACCACGTCGCGACGCTGCGACAGGCGCGGGGGACGCGTTATCCAGAACCAATTCAGGCGGCTCTGGTCGCTGAGCAGGCCGGTGCCGATTCGATTACGCTGCACTTGCGCGAAGACAGACGCCATATTCAGGATCGCGATGTGGAGATGTTGTCTACGGTGTTACAGACTCGCATGAACCTGGAGATGGCGGCGACCCCCGAGATGCTGCGCATTGCGACACAAATCCGTCCTCGGGATTGTTGCCTGGTACCCGAAAAACGCGAGGAACTCACGACCGAAGGTGGCCTGGATGTTGCCAGTGGGATTGCGTATCTGAAGGATTATTGTGCTGAATTGGCCGCTGCCGGTATGCGTGTGTCGCTGTTTATCGACGCGGACCCCGCGCAGTTGGAGGCCGCGGTGGAGACCGGCGCCCCGGTGATCGAACTCCACACCGGACACTACGCCGAGGCCCGCGACCCCATGACCAGAGAGCGGTCTTTGGGGCGAATTGCCAATGCGGTCAGCCAGGGGCTGCAGCTGGGTCTGCAAGTCAATGCCGGACACGGACTCGACTATCACAACATCAAGGCGGTCGCCGGCATCGACGGGATTCTCGAATTCAATATCGGCCACGCCATCGTGAGCCGCGCGGTGTTTTTCGGTCTGCATACCGCGGTCGCCGATATGAAGCGCCTGCTGCAACCGCCGATCGGTTGATCGGGCGCGGGTCGCAGGCGCCGAATTCAAAGGCGCGCCGGTGTGTTCGAATCGAGGGCGTCTACAGCAAGGATGCTGTAGACGAGCTTCCCTGGACGGATTCACAGCGTCCCTCGGCTCGAATGCGCCGGCGCGCAAATGCAGTACCTCCGTGCCGTTGAGCTTAGCCGGCGAGGGTGATTATACGCTGCGCTTCGCGATCCACGCGCTCGAGCAGCAGGCTGACCGTGGCCTCGTCCTCGAGCGTGATTGCCGGTTGCAGATCGTTGAGGGCATGGTAGAGCGCCGGGACGCCGCACACGGCGGCCGCGCCGTGTAGGCGATGTGACAGCTGCCAGAGCTCAGACCAGTCGCGCTCGGCCAGCTTGCTTCGAAGACTCGCGATCGCTGCGGGCAGTTCGGCGCACAGCTCCCGAAACAATCGGCCTGCGATGTTTTCTGACCCTCCCGCGATGCGCAGCGCCTGCTGCTGATCGCGAATCGGCCAGGCATCCTGAGTCGGTCCCGCTACGCTGGCGTTGAGGAACTTGATGGGTGGGCCGCCGAGCAGCAGTTCGGCAACGATCGCACGCAAATCCTCATCATTGACCGGCTTGATTAGATAGCGGTGAAAACCGGCCCGAGCGATATCACGGAGATTTCGCTCTGCCGCGTCTGCGGTTAAAGCCACAATGGGAAGTTCGTGTCCAGCATGCAGCGCCTGAATGCGCCGCGCCGCCTCGAGTCCGTTCATTCGCGGCATGTGCACGTCCAGGAATGCCATGTCGATGGCATGCGCCTGCGCCAGTGCCAAAGCCTCATGGCCGTCTGTGGCCGTCAGTACCTCAGCACCCAGGTTGCGCAACAGATGGACAATCAGCTGTAAATTGATTGGATGATCATCCGCCGCGAGACAGCATTTGTGCTCGAGCGGTTGTTCGCTATTGATACGTACCTCTCTCGGACCGTCGGGCGACCGAATCATTGCTGAACTCTGCCCTGCGTTCACGCTGCGCAGGCTGCCAAGCACGCTTTCACGCAGGTGCCGGATCTGGGGAGGTTTGCTCAGACAGTAGGTGGCGCCACTTGCGACGAACCGGCCGAGCGTTTCCTCATCCGAGTTGGAAACCAGTGCGATCACCGGCAGCCGGTGTTGTGTAACAGTGTCGTGGATCGCGCTTCGACACCTCTCCATTGCGGCATCATCGCCCGCGCAACCAACGGCCACCAGAGCGTAGCGCGACATATCCAGGTCGACGAGTTCCGCCAGATCGGCCCGGTCATCAGCCGCCAGCCCGATGCTCGTTAGTGCGTTGCGCAGGGCAATGCGCGATTGCTCATGACTCTCCACGAGCAGGCAGCGTTTGTTCAGGGGCTGCACATACCGCAGTGCCGGGGCGTCCGTGCTTCGGTCGAGCATCAGAGTGACTCGGAATTCAGAGCCCTCGCCGAGACGGCTGGTCACGCTGATCTCGCCACCCATCGCCGTGGCCAGGGAATGGCAGATACTCAGGCCAAGCCCGGTGCCACCAAACAGCCGTTGAGTAGTCAATTGGCCTTGATCGAAGGGCAGAAACAGCCTTTTTTGTTCTCCTAAAGGGATTCCGACACCGGTATCGCTGATGTTAAAGGTGATGGCGACACAGTCCGCGTCGTCCCCTTCGAGCATCGCGCGCAAGACCACCTCACCGCGTTCGGTAAACTTGACGGCATTGCCAAGGAGGTTATTGAGTATCTGAACAACCCGTGCTTCGTCGCCGACCAAGTCATCGGGGACATCGTTGTATACCAAAGCGGCGAGTTCGAGCTGTTTGGCATGTGCCTGAGGTGCCCACAGGCTGACTGCCG
The DNA here is from genome assembly GCA_024639005.1 of Chromatiaceae bacterium. Classification (GTDB taxonomy): domain Bacteria; phylum Pseudomonadota; class Gammaproteobacteria; order Chromatiales; family Chromatiaceae; genus Thiosocius. Next base: position 30,204 of record JAHEJD010000009.1, read on the forward strand.
TCTCGACGCATTCCCGCAGTTTCAAGGGCTCGTGGGAGAGCGTGAGCTTGCCGGATTCGAGCTGCGAAAAGTCGAGGATGTCATCGACGATGCGCAACAGAGAATGCGTGGAGCGCTGAATCGTATTCAAAAATTCGCGTTGTTTTGCGTTCAGCTCGGTCTTTTCCAGCAGTCGCGTGAAACCGATAATGCCGTTCATCGGTGTCCGGATCTCGTGGCTCATATTGGCCAGAAACTCGGATTTCGCTCGGCTCGCCTGAATGGCACGTCGCCTGGCCAGGTCGAGCTCCGCATTGCGGATCTCTACCACCTCCATGCTCTCGCGGGCCTCGCGCGTTGCCAGATCGACTCGCTCCTGCAAGGACTCTTGACCGGCCTCGAGATCCTTCGCCATGGCGTTGAAACCAGATTCCAGGGCGCCCACCTCGCCGCCGGAGATTTCGCGCACCCGAACGCTCAGTTCGCCATCCCGGACGCTTTGCATCGCGCGGTTAAGTACACGCAGCGGCTGCGACATCCGCTGCAGCCAGCCGGCGGCGACCAGCAGCGTCATTGCCATGCCGAGTAGCAGAATGAGCCAGCCAATGACCGCGATTTCAACCCGTGCAGCGCCCAACCAGAAATAGACGCCGAGACCGGCAATAGCGCCCAGCATCGGCACCAAGGTGTATAGGTAGCCCCGGTAGGAGACGCTGCCAGCAGGGTAGAATTTGGAGAATATCCGCAAGTTATGGCTCCGTCGTTCAAGCTGGCGGATAAGCGATAGCCTGATCAGGATACTACCTCGTTTTGGCGCGATTGATTGAGTACACTGGCGCGATGGAGTTCCCGACTATTGAATCCTGTGTGGGCAACACCCCGCTGGTAAGGTTGCAGCGGCTGCCCGGGCCGACCAGCAATGTCATCCTCGCCAAACTGGAGGGTAACAACCCAGCCGGTTCGGTGAAGGATCGCGCGGCACTGTCGATGATCCGGCACGCTGAGGAGCGTGGCGAGATCAGACCGGGCGACACCCTTATCGAGGCCACCAGTGGCAACACCGGCATTGCGCTGGCAATGGCGGCTGCGATTCGCGGCTATCGGATGGTGTTGATCATGCCCGCGAACCTCAGCTTGGAGCGACGCGCCGCGATGCGTGCCTATGGTGCCGAGTTATTGTTGGTGACGCGGGAGGAGGGTATGGAGGGCGCCCGAGATCTGGCGCTGCAGATGGAACGCGATGGTCAGGGCAAAGTGCTCAACCAGTTCGCAAATCCGGATAACCCGCGGGCACATTATGAGTCGACCGGCCCTGAAATCTGGCGGGATACCCGGGGCACAGTGACCCATTTCGTCAGCGCGATGGGTACTACCGGAACTATCGTCGGCACGGCGCGCTATCTACGCGAGCAACGGCCGCGCCCGCAGATCATCGGGGTACAGCCAGCGGAGGGGGCGTCTATCCCCGGTATCCGGCGCTGGCCAGCCGCCTATATCCCGCAGATCTTTGACGCCTCGCTGGTCGACCGCGAAATGGACGTGACCCAGGCAGAGGCTGAGGATATCGCCCGCCGCCTGGCCGCGGAAGAGGGGATTTTCTCCGGGATCTCCTCTGGCGGCTCGATTGCAGCGGCGTTGCGGCTATCGCAGGAGGGAGAGAATGCGGTTATTGTCGCGATCGTCTGCGATCGCGGCGACCGCTATCTTTCTACCGGGGTGTTTCCATCAGAATGAGGAAGTGCTGACACGGGCTGCCAGGGTCCGGCAGCAGCATCGAAGTATTTTAACCCGAGGTGCATCGTCATGCGGTTCTCAGTATTCGCTATCTCTTCCGTGCCAGACATGCAAGCGGCACGGCATCTCTTCGGACTGCATGATCTGGATGAACAATCGGTTTCCAAAGTCCTGCTCCATCACCGCAAACAACAGACTGGTTCGAGCGAGGTGCTGCGTTGGGATCAGTGCGCCATTGGGAGTCTCACACTGATTCAACACGCGGGCGGCGATGTTCGGCTGGACTCGATGAGTCTCGCCTCGGCTAACGAGAGGGACATGCTCGACGCCTTTTACCGGGCGGCGCGGCACGTCAGTCACATGATCTCCTGGGACGGTGCGCGCTATGGTTTGCCCCTGATCCACTTCCGCTCGCTCAGGCACGCCGTCAGCTATCCAGAATATTGGCAGGCGGTCCGCGAACAGAGAGACATTCACCTCGACCTGCTGCACTGGTTATCGCCATCGACCGATGACATGCCGGCGCTCGATGAGACTGCCCGCAGACTAGGGCTGCCGGGGCTGCTGGGTACGACCGAGGACGCGGTGACAGAGGCCTGGCTCGACGGCCGGCATGAGAGTGCGCAGGTCTTCAGCGAACTGAGTGCGCTCAACACCTATCTGCTCGCCTTACGGGTGTTCGGCGCCACGGGCGAGTTAGCCGGCCAGGATCAGGCGCAGATTCAGGATCAGCTGCGGGCGCAACTCAGCGGCGGCAAAGCCCAACACCGGGTCGACTTCCTGAGCGCCTGGAGCGCGTCGTAGATGGGGCGACGGCGGCGCCGAACACGCCTGCCGGAGGGTGAGTTCGAGGCCCGAATCGACAGTATGGGACACGATGGTCGCGGGGTAGCGCGCATCGAGGGCAAGGCGACATTCATCCACGGGGCGCTACCGGGCGAATCGGTGCTGTTTCGCTACACCGGGCGACGTCGTGGTCACGATGAGGGTCAGACGGTGGCGGTGGTCAGCCCCTCACCAGATCGGGTGGCGCCGCGCTGCGTGCACTACGGCGTCTGCGGTGGATGCAGTCTGCAACACCTAAGCCCCGAAGCACAGATAGCGGCGAAGCAGGCGATATTGCTCGAGGATCTCCACACCATTGGCAAGGTCCAACCGGCTGCCGTTTTGCCACCCATTGTGAATGATTCCCCGTGGGGATATCGACGCAAGGCCAGACTCGGGGTAAAGGAGGTCGCCCGTAAGGGAAAGGTGCTGGTCGGTTTTCGCGAGCGCGGCTCCAGTTTCGTTGCCGATCTGTCCCAGTGCCATGTGCTGCATCCCCGGGTTGGTGAACTGCTCCCTGCACTCAGCGCCCTTATCGGGTCATTGAGCATCAGTCAGCGCCTGCCGCAGATCGAGATGGCAATGGACGATGAGCAATGCGTGCTGATCCTGCGCATTCTGGAGCCGCTCAGCGGGCAAGACGAGCACAGACTCTCTGCGTTCCAGGCCGAACATGACATCGTCTTCTATCTGCAGCCCGGTGGACCGGATTCCGTTACGCCGCTGGGTGCCGAAGTCGACCTGCAGTATCGGCTGCCGGCTCCCGCGATCTCCCTGCATTTCGAGCCCAGCGACTTCACACAGGTCAACAGCGACATCAATCGCAAGATGATCGAGCGTGCGATGACGCTTCTCGATCCGCAGCGAAACGACCGCGTGCTGGACCTCTTCTGCGGGATCGGTAATTTCACGCTGCCGATCGCACGATATTGTGCTCAGGTGGTCGGTATCGAGGCCGATCCCGGCCTGGTAGAGCGGGCGCGTGGCAATGCTGAGCGCAATGGCCTGTCGAACAGCCTGTTCTACACCGCCGACCTTTACGGTGAATTGACGTCTGAGCCGTGGATGCAGCAGCGGTTCGAAAAGGCCCTGTTGGATCCGCCACGCAGCGGCGCGCTATCGGTGCTCGCGCTGCTGCCGAAGCTGGGAATCAGGCGCATAGTCTATGTATCCTGTTCCCCAGGCACACTTGCGCGCGACGCCGGCGAACTGGTCGGCAAACACGATTATCGCTTGAGCCGCGCCGGTGTGATGGACATGTTCCCACATACGGCGCACGTCGAATCCATTGCATTGTTCGAGAGAGATTGACCATGGGTAAAGAAATCGAACGTAAATTTTTGCTGCGCTCCGATGGCTGGCGCGAAGAAGTCCGCGACAGCGTGCAGCTGGTGCAGGGTTATCTGTCGCGCGGCGAGCGATCGGCGGTGAGGGTGCGCATCAAGGGCGACCGTGCGGAGCTGAATATCAAACACACGCTGGACGGGATCAATCGCCTGGAGTTCGAGTATCAGATCCCGCTCGACGATGCCCGCGAGATCCTCGAGCGTGTCGCGCTGCGACCGCTGATCGACAAGACCCGTTTTCACGTCGTCCACGGCAATCATCTCTGGGAGATCGATGAGTTTTACGCCGAGAATACCGGTCTGATCATCGCCGAGATCGAGCTCGAGGATGCCGACGAAGAGTTCGACCGCCCGAACTGGCTGGGTGAAGAGGTGTCACACGACAAACGTTACTACAACAGCAGTCTCAGCAAGCTCCCCTACAGCGAATGGTAAAAGCGGCAGTGTTTCTGCTGGCGCTGCTGCTCGCCGCCTGCCAAGCGGCAGAGACCGACGTCATCGTCTTTGCCGTGGCCACGCCACCCAGTGTGCTCGATCCGAGACTGGCGAGCGATGCAGCGTCTGAGCGCACCAATAACCTGCTGTACGAAAGGCTCGTCGCGCTTGACGACAACGGGCGGGCGCAGCCCGGTATGGCAACCTGGCAACGCATCACGCCGACCCAATATCGGTTGACCCTGCGGTCTCAGCGCGCTCGATTCTGGAACAACCGCCTTCCGGAGCCCGTCGATGTCGTCGCCACTTATCGTAGTCTGCTCGATAGCGCACTGGGCTCGCCACACACCGGTGCGCTGGCGCATGTCGATAAGGTCATGGAGGCAGGAGAGGACGCGGTGGATTTCCACCTGACGCGGCCAGATCCCGTCTTTCCAACACGCCTGACCATTGGCATCGTGCCGGCGGAAGCGATACAGGGCCACAATCTGAGCCGCAAACCACTCGGTAGCGGTAGCTTTGTGTTCGTCGAGTGGCGTGACGACGGCGGCCTGCTGCTGGAGCGCCGCCGAGATGGTCAACGCATCGCGCTGGTACCGGTCGCGGACCCAACCATGCGAACCCTCAAGCTGATCAGTGGTGAGGCCCAGCTGCTACAGAACGATCTGCCGTCGGAGTTGTATCGCTATCTGGCGGCTCAGCCCGGTCTAAGTCTGGATGAGCATGCCGGCACTACCTTTGCCTATCTCGGTTTCAATCTGGCAGACCCGATCCTGGCCAATCCGGATGTCCGACTTGCCATCGCCCATGCCATCGATCGTCAGGCGATCATCGAACATCTGTTCGACGGACGCGCGGAACCGGCCGAGTCCGTGCTGCGCCCGCGGCATTGGGCCGGTAGCGCCGATCTCAAGGCACACCGCTATGACCCAGAGCTGGCGCGTGATTATCTGCGCCGAGCGGGGTACGACACCGCCAGACCACTGCAGTTGAGCTACAAGACATCCACCGATGCGTTTCGACTGCGAATCGCGCATGTCCTGCAAAGCCAGCTACACGACATCGGGATACGGCTGAAGATAGCCAGCTACGACTGGGGCACTTTCTTTGGCGACATCAAGAACGGAAGCTTCCAGATGTACAGTCTGGCCTGGGTCGGCGTAAACACCCCGGATATCCTGCGCTATGCGTTTCACAGCGATTCGACGCCCCCGGCCGGGGCCAATCGCGGACGCTACGCCTCGCCGGAGGTCGACGCATTGATCGAACGCGCCGAGATGGCCGATCCAGATGGGGCATCGGCCCTGTATGCCGAGGTACAGCGCAGGGTGCATCGGGATCTGGTCTATGTGCCACTTTGGTACGAATCGAATGTGGTCGCCAGCCGCGGACTGAGTGGTTACCGGCCGACACAGGATGGCAGCTACCTGGCGCTCAACGCGGTCAGGATCACCAATGAATAGCCGACTCAGGGTCGATATCGGGCGACAGTCGCTCACCCTCGAAGCGGATGGCCGCGTGCTAAAGACGTGGCCGGTCTCGACGGGCCGCAACGGCCCGGGCGAGCGTATCCATTCCGGCTGCACGCCACGCGGCATACACCGAATAAGGATCAAGGTCGGCGCCGGCTGTCCGCCGAACACCGTATTTGTCGGACGCCGGCCGACCGGGGAGATCTACAGCCGGGCACTGGCAGCGAGCTACCCGGCGCGGGACTGGATACTGACCCGTATCCTCTGGTTGACCGGGGCCGAACCCGGGTTCAACCGCGGTGGCGACTGCGATACCCTGCGACGATTCGTCTATCTGCACGGCTGTCCAGACGCCGAGCCGATGGGCGTTCCGGGGTCACATGGCTGCATCCGCATGCGCAACGCCGATATTGTCGATCTCTTCGACCGCGTCGACGCCGGCACCAAGGTTGTGATCGAAGCGCCCGACAGGACGACGGATGCGGACGCTGGCTGAGCAGCTCACCGACACCCTTGTGGTGTTGTTCGGGGTCAGCACGCTGGTCTTCCTGCTACTGGTATTGATTCCCGGTGATCCGGTCGATGTCGTGCTGGGCGAATCCGCCCAGGCCGCCGACCGCGCGGCAATGCGGGCCTCCCTGGGGCTCGATCGACCGCTGGGCGAGCGCTGGCTGGACTTCTACGCCGACTTGGCGAGTGGTGACCTGGGTACGTCTCTGATCCGTCGCCAGCCGGTTGCCGATCTGATAATGCAGCGGCTGCCGGCGACGCTGCAGCTGGCCGCTGCCGCCTTCCTCATTGTGGTGTTGATCGCCATACCGCTGGGTATCCTTGCGGCTCGGCACCGCGGTCGCTGGCCAGATCGGCTGGCTCAGACTTTCGCCCTGTTTGGGTTGTCCATTCCCAACTTCTGGCTCGGTCCACTGCTGGTACTGCTGTTCTCTGTGCAGCTCGGCTGGACGCCGGTGAGCGGCAACCTCGCGCCGGGAAGCCTGATACTGCCGGCGATCACGCTGGGCCTTTCGATGGCTGCCATCACTACCCGTATGATGCGCAGCAGTCTACTGGAGATCGAATCCCAGGCCTTTCTGCGCACCGCCCGATGCAAAGGGCTGGGTGAGGTCGCGGTGCTGCTCCGCCACAGTCTGCCGAACGCCATGCTGCCGGTGATTACCGTGCTCGGCATGCAGCTGGGCAGCCTGCTCGCCGGTGCGGTCATCACGGAGGTAGTGTTTGCCTGGCCGGGCATCGGCTCATTGTTGATCGACGCCATCCGCCAGCGTGACTATCCAGTGGTGCAGGGCGTTGTGCTGTGCATCGCATTCGCTTACGTGCTGACCAATCGGCTGGCGGACCTGTTCGCTGCCTGGCTGGATCCACGCGTCCACGAGGCCAACTGATGCGGGTCTCGGCGATCATCCTGGGCATCTGGGTGATCATGGCGCTGGGCGGAAACCTTGGGTCGCTCGAGCCGAATCGAGTCGTGCTGGAAGCGATATTCACGCCGCCGTCCGCGACGCATTGGCTGGGTGCCGATGAGCTTGGGCGCCCGGTGTTCGACCGTTTGCTCGCCGGGGCCCGTGTCTCATTACTGGTGGCCGTGGTGTCCGTGACGCTGTCGGCGACGATCGGGATCGCGGTCGGTCTGATTGCCGGTTACTTCGGCGGCCTGACGGATCGGCTGATCAGTCGTCTAATCGAGGTATTTCTGGCCTTTCCGGGGATGCTGCTCGCGATCGCCATGGCGGCGATGATCGGGCCAGGCCTGGACAATGTGATAATCGCGCTGTCGGCAATGGGCTGGGTCGGGTATGCGCGACTGGTTCGCGTACAGGTGCTGGCGCTGCGCCAGCGCGACCATGTGCTTGCGGCGACCGCACTCGGCCGCACCGCGCCGGCGATCATGCGGCAACATCTGTTGCCGCTGGTCATGGCCCCGGTGTGGGTCGAGGCGAGTTTTGGCCTGGCCGGGGCGGTGGTCGCGGAGGCGGGCCTGTCGTTTCTCGGCCTCGGAATCCAGCCACCGGACGCCTCCTGGGGCAGCATGATCCGCGACGGCGTGCGCTACCTGCTGGTTGCACCTCACCTGGTGCTGGCACCGGGTGGAGCACTGTTTCTGGTAGTACTGGCGGCAAACCTGTTCGGCGACGCGCTACGCGACCGCCTCGATGTCACTTCACATAGTAGGCCGTAAAATACAGGTCCTTGACGATCGGCTGGCCAGTGAATGATTCCAACTGCTCCTTGACCGCGCCCAACGCCGCCTTGCGCAGGGTCTCCTTGCCCTCGCGGGTCTGCAGCTGTTTTCCGTCCTGGCCGGCCAACAGCATTAGAATTCGATGGCGTAATGCGGCAGAGTGCAGTTCTATGAGCGGCAGCTGCGCTGCCTGCTCGGTCATCAGTTGGATATCACAGCGGATGTATTTCGGTCCGCCGCGGAGGTTGCTGACGAACGAGGGTTTCAACGGAAAATAGGCGATATCGACCTCGGCCGCCTCGTCCGCGGCGAAAGCCGATAGGCAAGTAACCGCCCACAGCGCTGCCACGCTATGCAGAATAAGCCGCAAGGAAAACAAACTTTTCATACAGAGCTCAATTCGATGTTGAATCTTCCAGTCCATCGGCAACTAGCCTGCAAATTTGACCGATTTCCTGCTGCGGGCGGCGATAAACTCGCCCTAACGGAGCGTACTCGCTACAGTCGGTTCGACGTAGTGTCAGCTACGCCTTCACCGTCTTCCACTGCGTTCGCCCCGCCATGGCGGCGTCTCGGCACCCTCACGACGAACAACGGTCAAATTTTCAGGCTGGGCGGGCTGTGATGCTACACGGTCCGGTTTTTGTCGACCTGCTCGGTACCGAGCTGACGGCAGCGGATCGACAGCTGCTGATGCATCCGGCAACCGGCGGCGTCATCTTGTTCACGCGCAACTTCGCGTCACCACAGCAACTTTATCGACTGATCCAGGCGATACATGAGCTGCGTTCTCCGCACCTGTTGGTCGCCGTCGATCAAGAGGGCGGGCGGGTGCAGCGTTTTCGTGATGGCTTCACCCGACTGCCCCCGGCCGCCTGTTTTGCACAGCGCTGTGGCGACGATCTGCGCAACGCACGGCATGCGGCTCGCGAGCTGGGCTGGCTGATGGCAGCGGAGCTGCGCGCAGTCGGTGTGGATTTCAGTTTTGCACCGGTACTCGATTTGAATCTCGGCCTCAGCGCCGTGATCGGGGACCGGGCCTTCGCCGAGTCGGCGGACAGTGTAGGTCAGCTGGCCGGCGCCTGGATGTTGGGTGCGCGTGAGGCCGGCATGGTCAGCGTTGGGAAACATTTTCCTGGACATGGTGGCGTCACGGCGGATTCGCACCTGGCACTGCCGATCGACGAGCGCGATCTAACTATGCTGACCACCCACGACCTGCGGCCGTTTGCGCGCCTGATCGATAACGGGCTCGAGGGCATAATGCCGGCACACGTGATCTATCCGTCCTGTGACTCACAACCGGCGGGGTTTTCCCGCTTCTGGCTGCAGGACGTGCTGCGCGGCCGGCTGCGTTTTCAGGGTGTGATCTTCAGCGACGACCTGAGCATGGCCGCGGCCGAATGCGCCGGCGGTTATGCCGGGCGGGCGCGTGCGGCGCTGCAGGCCGGCTGCGATACGGTACTGGTCTGCAACAATCCCGAGGGCGCACTGGAGGTATTGCAGTCCCTGAAGGATTATCATGATCCCGTGGCGCAATCGCGCATGGTGCGCCTACATGGCCGACCTTCCCGCACCTTGGAGCAGTTGCGGGAAGATCCACGCTGGCACCGTGCGGTCGAGCTTGCCGGTCAACTGACGGCCGAGGGCAATCTGACCTTGAATCTGGACCCACCGACATGAACGATCTGAGCAACGAGGCCAGCGAGATCATTCGGCATGCCGATTGCCTCTACGATCGCGCAGCTGTCGAGGCCGTTTTCGATCGCATGGCGACGCAGATCAACCGCGACATGGCCGGCAAGGAGGTATTGGTGCTGTGCGTCATGAACGGCGGCCTGGTAACCGCAGGCATGCTGCTGCCATGCCTCAGTTTCCTGTTGCGCGTCGATTACCTGCATGCCTCGCGTTATCGCGAGCAGACCTCGGGTGATGAACTGCATTGGAAGGTCAACCCGACGCAATCACTGGCCGATCGCCACCTGCTGATCATTGACGATATCCTCGACGAGGGGTATACGCTGGATGCCATCATCAGGCATTGTCAGTCACGGTCGCCTGCGAGCGTGCGCGCGGCAGTGCTGGTGCAAAAGCGGCATAATCGCGGGGTGCGGCCGTTGATCGACTATATCGGACTGACCGTGCCGGATCGCTATGTGTTCGGCTATGGCATGGACTACAAGGGCTATTGGCGCAATGCGCCAGGCATCTACGCCATCGCCGAATAGGCAATCCACAATCGGGGGACAACAGCGGCGTGCAGACGCTTGGTATCATCGGCGGTTCCGGACTGACACGGCTCAAGGCGCTGCAGCTTCACCGGCAGGAGTTCGTCGCCACGCCCTATGGTGAGCCCTCGGCGTCGCTGACCTTTGGCGAACTCGACGGCAGTCCGGTCGTCTTCCTGCCACGACACGGCGCCTCACACTCGTTCCCGCCGCATCGGGTCAACTATCGCGCCAATCTCTGGGCGATGAAGCAGGCCGGCGTCGAGCGCATTGTGGGTGTGGCGGCGGTCGGCGGCATCACGGCCGCGATGGCGCCGGGCGTTTTGTGCATCCCGGATCAGGTGATCGACTATACCTGGGGCCGCGAACACACCTTGTTCTCGGACGACCTCGACAGCGTCACGCACATCGATTTTTCCGAGCCCTATTGTGAGCCCCTGCGCCAGGATCTATTGCGGGCCGCGAGGCGTGTCGGCGTGACGGTGCACGCGGGCGGCACCTATGGCACGACGCAGGGGCCGCGGCTGGAATCGGCGGCCGAGATCCGCCGCATGGAGGCCGATGGCTGCGACGTCGTCGGGATGACCGGGATGCCGGAGACCTCACTGGCCCGCGAACTGGCCTTGTGCTACGCCAGCCTCTCACTCAGCGTCAACTGGGCCGCCGGCAAGAACGATGGTCCAATCACCATGGCCGAGGTCCAGAGTCACCTCGATCAGGGCATGGCTGTCGTCCTCAAGGTACTGGCAGCAGCGGCCGGCGGATGACGCGATGGGCCGAGGAACCGATACCCGTGATATGAAGATTGAGACAAAGACACCTGACTATTCGCTGGTATCGGATCCCAGGGCCTGGTGGTTGCTCGCCGCATCTGCCATAGCCCTGGAGCTCACCGCACTCTGGTTTCAGTACGGGATGGGTCTGGATCCCTGTGTGATGTGCGTCTATGAACGCCTCGCCGTGTTCGGACTGTTTTTTGCCGGATTGATCGGGGCCCTCGGCCCGCGCCGGGCAATCTTGCGCTGGCCGGGCTATCTGGTCTGGGCGCTGAGTGCCGGATGGGGTCTGCTGCTTGCCCTTGAACACGTCGGGTTTCAGAGCGACGAGTCGGGGGCAATGAGCTGCAGTTTTCTGCCGAATTTTCCCAGCTGGCTGAAACTCGAGGAATGGCTGCCTGCGCTCTTCCTTCCCACCGGCTATTGCGATGACGTGCAGTGGCAGTGGCTGGGTGTGACCATGGCCGAGTGGATGGTTGTGGTGTTCGCCGTCTACCTGGTGATACTGCTGGGTGTCCTGGCGATCGAGGTGCGGCGGCTGCGCTCTGCCTGAGCGGTCGTCTCGCCGCCGATGGAAAACACTCGCCGATTGGATTACCGTGCAGATGTCGCGCTCAGCTACTGGCAGGAGAACAGCCTGCATGGCTCACCAATTTCCTACTGCGCGGCCCGACACCCTCGCCGTGACGGGCCGTACTCGCTCCGGCCGGCTCGACGTAGTGCCAGCTACGCCTTCGCCGTCCTCCACTGCGTGCGCCCCGTCACAGCGGCGTCTCGAGTCGCTCGCGACGAAAAACGGTGGGCCATGCAGGCTAGCCCTGAAACGCCCTGTAGTTCAATCGCTCTGGCTGGCGGCTCTGCTGCTGATCGGGGCATCGCCAACTGCCCAGGCAGAAACGCTTTATCGCTGGGTGGATGGGGCAGGGCAGCTGCACTTCAGCGACACGCCGCCGCCCGACGATGCTACACAGGCGAAAGAATTGCCGACACCCGCATACACCCCGCCACCGATGACGCCCGACGAGGACCCCTACTCAATCCTCAACCAGGTGCGACGCCTCGAGGCGCAGCGCGAGAAGTTGGCGCGTGAACGCCTCGCAAGACAGCAGCTGCAGCAGCAGTATGAGCTGCGCAGGCGCGAGCTCGAGGGGTTTCCGCAGGCCGTGGACAACAATCGAGTTTGGGGATCGGTGTATGCCTACCCTCGGCCGCCCTTTGCCGGCCATCCGGGGCACAGACCCGGCCGACCCGGTCATCGCCCCGGCGCACCCAGTCTCTGGCAGCCCGATCATCCGGCCTTCCGGCCGTATGCACCGCCCCGGCAGCAGCACCGGCCGAGGCCTCGCTCCTGGGGGGTGGAGGCAATGAACTAGTGTAATCTGCTCCTCGATGCTAGCCGCACCCCACAGTACCATCCAGCAGACCCTACAGCGGGTCTATGGCTATGGCGAGTTCCGCCCGCAGCAGCAATCCATCATTGAGGACCTGATCGCGGGCGATGACGCCTTCGTGTTAATGCCGACCGGCGGCGGCAAGTCCCTGTGTTATCAAATACCGGCGCTGCACCGACCCGGTGTCGGGATCGTGGTCTCACCGCTGATCTCGCTAATGAAGGACCAGGTGGACGCGCTGAATGCCAATGGTGTTGCGGCTGCCTATTACAATTCCAGCCAGGGTTCCGACGCCGCACGTCAGGTACTCGACCGGCTGCACGAGCATGCGCTCGACCTGCTCTATATCAGTCCGGAGAGATTGATTACCGGTGGTTTCCTGGATCGGTTGTCGGACATCGATATCGCCCTGTTCGCTATCGATGAGGCGCACTGCGTTTCGCAATGGGGGCACGACTTCCGGCCCGAATATGCAGCGCTCGGTAGCCTGCGCGAGCGGTTTCCCGAGGTCCCGCTGGTGGCCCTCACCGCGACCGCCGATGCGCAGACGCGTGGCGATATCGTACGGGTACTGAATCTGGGCCATGCGAAACAGCATATCGCCGGTTTCGATCGTCCGAACATCCGCTATACGGTGTTGGAGAAGCACAAGCCCTTCGAGCAGCTGCTGCGCTTTCTCGACGGCCGCCATGACCAGGCGGGAATCGTCTATGCGCTGTCACGCAGGAGAGTCGAAGAGATAGCGGCAAGGCTGTGCGGGCAGGGTGTCAGCGCCGCTGCTTACCATGCCGGTCTGCCGGCCGCGCAGCGGGAACGCGTACAGGAGGAGTTTCTGCGGGATGAATGCTCGATCGTCGTTGCCACGGTGGCCTTCGGCATGGGCATCGACAAACCCAATGTGCGCTTTGTGGTGCACTACGACCTGCCCAAGCACATCGAGGGCTTCTATCAGGAGACCGGTCGTGCCGGGCGGGACGGTCTGCCGTCGGAGGCACTGTTGCTGTACGGCGCACAAGACGTGGTCACCGCACGGCGGCTGATCGACAACAATCAGAATCCGCAGCAGCAGCGCATCGAGATCCATAAGCTCAACGCCATGGTCGCACTAGCCGAGGCGGTTACCTGCCGGCGTCGGGTGCTGCTCGGCTATTTTGGAGAATCACTGGCACAAGACTGTGGTAATTGCGATGTCTGCACCAACCCGCCGGAACGCTTCGACGCCACGGTCGAGGCGCAGAAGGCGCTGTCCTGCGTCTACCGTGTCGGGCAGCGCTTTGGCATCAGGCACGTGATCGATGTATTACGCGGTGCCGACACCGACCGCATTCGTACCCTGGGCCACGCGCGTCTATCGACCTACGGCATCGGCAGCGACAGGGGCGAGCAGGAGTGGACATCGATAATCCGCCAGCTCATACACCACGGTTATCTCGAACAGGACATTGCGAACTATTCGGTGCTGAAACTCACCGCGGCCGCACGGCCACTACTGCGCGGTGAGCGCCGGCTGGAGCTAGCCAGACCGCGCGTCAGAGAGGCAAGAAAGGTCAAACGGCCGAAGACCGACGGACTCGGCGGTCCCTATGACGAGGCGTTGTTCGACGCGCTGCGCCGCCTGCGCAAACAGCTGGCCGATGTGGAGGGAAAACCGCCCTATGTGGTCTTCGGCGACGCCACGCTAATGCAGATGGCGCGCGACAAACCAACCACGCAGCAAGGCCTGCTGGACGTCAGCGGCGTGGGCCAGCACAAGCTGGAAAAATACGGCGACGACTTTCTAGACGTCATTGCCGATCACTGCATCAGAAAAGACGAGCAGGGCGCATGATGCAAGCGAACCTGTGCAGAAGCCGCTTCCCGCGGGATGCTATAGTCAAGGCGTGCGCTGAGGGCTCCGCCCGACCAGGCGAAACTACAACAAAACGGAGGCCCCAATGGCCAATATCGATGCGATGAAAATACTCGGCAGTCTGCTCAACAGCGGGGCCCTTTCGCGCGGCTCTGCATCCAACATCCTGGGTTCCGTCATTGGTGCCATGACGGGCGCCGGGCAGACCAGCGGCGCCGCACCGACCAGCGGCGCCGCACCGACCAGCGGCGGCGGGGGTGGCGGCCTGGGCGATCTTGTCGGCGGCATGCTCGGGGGTGGACAGCAGGGCCAGGGCGGCGGTCTCGGCGACCTGCTCGGTGGCCTCCTCGGAGGGAGTCCCCAGGCAACCGGCGCGACTGGCGGGGGCGGCGGCCTGGGCGATCTGCTGGGCATGGCCATGCAACAGTTTGGCGGTGCACAGCAGGGGGAGCCGACCCAAGGTGCAGCGCGCGTCAACATGCCACAGGGTCTCAGTCACGATCAGGCGGAACAGCAGGCCGAGGTCTTGCTCCGCGCGATGATCAATGCGGCAAAGTCCGATGGCAAGATCGACGCCGCCGAGCAGCAGAAGATCATCGAGCGCCTCGGCGAGGTCACGCCCGATGAGATCGCCTTTGTGCGGCACGAGTTCGAAACGCCGCTCGACGCGCAGGGCTTCGTTCGCAGCGTCCCCAAAGGCATGGAGCAGCAGGTCTACGTGGTCTCGCTGATGGCAATCGATCTAGACCATAATGAGGAGGCGAAGTACCTGCATGAGCTCGCACAGGGATTCGGTATGCGCCCGGAGGCCTGCAATCAGATACACCAACAGCTCGGTGCACCAGCACTGTACCGCTAACAACGCGCGACCCTGTGGATACCTGCAAGATGGGCGGAGACCCCATGGCCGTCGTCGGCGATCGGTTGCGCGTGCATGGGGTGCGTGGGCTGCGCGTGGTCGACGCCTCGATTATGCCGACCCTGACGTCCGGAAACACCAATGCCCCGACTATTATGATCGCCGAGAAGGCAGCGGCCATGATCTGCGAGGACGGGGGTTAATTCAACATCGGCCGCTATCGGCGGCTGCATGACGCGGCAGCTCGAAGCTGAACGACGTACCCTTTGCCAGGCGACTGCTCACGACAATGGCCGTGCGGTGCAGATCGAGGATGCGCTTCACGATCGCAAGTCCCAGGCCGGTGGACTCCGGGCCTGACGGCGATGCCGGTGGCGCATGAAAGTAGCGGTCGAATATTCTCGGCAGTGCCTCCTCGGTGATGCCGGCACCGGTGTCCGATACGGTCACCCGGACCCCCTCGTCATAGCCATCCAGCAATATCGTGACGCGGCCGTGTTCGGGCGTATGGCGCAGGCCGTTCTCGATCAGATTCTCGAATACCCGTTCGATCAATCGGATATCTGCATACACGGCACTGTTCTGGCCGTGCATCTCAACGACCAGTGAAACCGATTTACGCTCCGCGGCCAATCGAAACTCCTGGGTGATATCAGCCACCAGCTCCGCCAGAGAGAATTCGTCCAGCTGTGGTTTGATGGCATTCGAGTCGAGTCTGGCCAGCTCGAACAGATCGGTAATCAATCGGCCCAGGCGTGTACCGTGACGGCGCGCGATCTGAAGATACTCCCGACGCTGCTCCGCTGTGATCTCCGTGTCCTTCAACAACAGCGTCTCGATGTAGCCCTGCATGGTGGTCAGGGGTGTGCGCAGATCGTGTGAGATATGACTGACAAGCTCGCGACGCATCTGATCCGTCTCTCGGATCTGATCGACCTGATCTTCGATGCGCGCCTGCATCGCATCGAACGCCAGAGCGAGCTGCGTAATCTCGTCCTGGCGCCTATGTCCCTCGGGTGGGGGACTCCCCATCGCACCGTGATGGAAGGCATTCACGTTCGCGGTCAGCCTGTTCAGCCGGCGGCTCAGGCGCCCGAAGATGAGCAGGGCGCTGCCCAGACCGAAGATCACGCAGCCGATCACGGCCAGTGTCGTAAGGCGCAAGACCTCGCTGGCCTCCGCGGAGGTGGCAATCTGATCGTATTTCTGGCCGCTCAGAACGACATAGACATAGCCCTCCAGTCGATCGCCGGTCTTGATCTCGGCAACCGTGAAAATCTTCTTTCCTGCGGATGTGCGCGGGTCGTCACCCAGCAGGGGCAGGCCGGTGCTCGAGGCGAGGAAACGCTGGATAGGCTGCAGCGCGACATGCCGCCGACGCAGGGCGCCGTCCCCGAGGTCATGGCTCAGGATACGGCCTGTGGGGTCGAGCAAATAGACCTCCACCGATGGATTTACGATCATGGCCTGGTGGGCGAGTGCCTGCAGGGCAACGGCATTGACCTCGCCGTTCTCGATCAACGGCGCCTCACCGGCGACATACATCGCGACCGGTGTGTTCAGCCGCTGCGTGACCTCCTGGTAGTACATGTCGCTGGAGTAGCGGGTCAGCAAGACCAGCACCACGCCGATCGCCAAGAACAACAGCACCAACGCGGCGGAGAGTTTAATTGAGAGCGTGTTGAACATCTTGGGGCCGCTGACGGAGGAGGGTAGCGTCTCCAAACCGATAGCCAACGCCCCAGACCGTGAGGATATAACGCGGACGGGGAGGGTCTGGCTCGATCTTCGAACGCAGGCGATTGATGTGTGAGTTGACGGTGTGTTCATAACCGTCGTGGCCATAGCCCCAGACCTGATCGAGCAGTTGGGCCCGCGTGTAGACTCGCCCCGAGTGCCTGGCAAAATGCACCAGCAGGTCAAATTCCCGGGCGGTCAACTCGACAACACGGCCGTCGACGTCGACCTGTCGCGTATCGAGGTCGATGGACAGTCCGCCGTGTTGGATGACCGATGACGCGACTGCACCTTGATGCGCCTGCAATGCCGCACAGCGTCGGAAGATCGCACGCACCCGTGCAACCAGTTCCTGCAGGCTGAAGGGTTTGGTCACATAGTCGTCAGCCCCGATATCCAGGCCGCGTATGCGATCCGCCTCTGCGGCCCTCGCGGTGAGCATCAGCACGGGCGTGTAGTGCATGCCCTCACGAAGCCTTCGACAGATCTCCAAGCCCCCGATACCAGGTAGACCGAGGTCGAGGATGATCAGGTTCCAGCGGCGCGCCTCTGCGACGCTGAGGGCGTCGTACCCGTTATTCGCAATCACGACCTCATTACAGAACTCGGATAGATGCAGTTTGAGAAGCTGCGCAATGTCGCGTTCGTCTTCAACGACGAGGACCGATTTCCTATCCACACCCAGCCCCTCTACCGATTCAGGACAGGGGGTTAGACCGGTCATCGCGGGGAGATATTTCGACCGGCGTCGCGTCGGTCGAGGGGTTGCATCGCGCATTCAGACGGTGTGACCTTGTGCGCCGCATCCCTGTGGCCGGTCCGAACAGCCCCGATCAGGCGATGGCCTATCCACGCCTTTAGCAGCGTGGCTGCCCGCAGCGGTACTGCCTCGGCAGCGATAAAGGCGGTGAGTCGCTCGCAGACCTCGCCAAAACTGCCACCGTCACAGAGACAATCGAATGCCGCACACTCGTCTGGCTCCAATGAGCGAAAGCGGGTGGTCAGCTGCTCGCGCCACACCAGCCAGGGTACCGCTGAACCCTCGCTCGCGGTGACCGGCGTCGGCTGTTCGGCGCTCAGGATCGCCCACATGCCTGCTGTATTCCAGCGCAAATCGAGGCGCTGCACGGAGGGATGGATGGCGACGGCCATGTCGGGCCAGTCAGGCGCCGCGATGGTGGCCATGTCGCCAATCGTGGCAACCGGGTCGTCTGGGGCATCGAAGGCCTCGCCCAGGGCCCACTCGAAGCGGGCAAGTTCCGCCAGCCACGGCAGTCGGCGATAGGCCGGCTCGTTGGCGATGAACTCCGCCAGCCGGGCGCCGAAATGACGCAGGCTGGCCGAATGGGACGGATGGGCCTCCAGGTAGGCCTGGGCGAGTCCGTCGAAGGCTTCATCGCCGATCGACCTGTGCAGCGCCGGATAGTCGCTGACCAGGGCCTCCTTGAGCCGTGCCGGGTAGGCATGAACATAGACGGCCAGCTGACGCTCGGGCATCGCGCGGCCGCCGGTGCTCACCCAGGGCCGCGCCAGATCCTTAGGCGGTGTCAAGAGACAGCGTTGAAAACGCCGCTGAAGCTCGCCGAGGCGGCTCATGCCACTTGCCCGCGCAGCTGTCGTTCGGCGATATCTCGCACCCTGGCCAGCTCATCGATCAGCGCCGACAGCGGTGGTATCCGGTCATCGCGTTCAATCATCGCGGATACGCGGCCGTAACGACGTACGGCAGCGGCATATAACGCGAACACCGGATCGGCAATAGCATGGTCATGGGTGTCGATGATCAGATCGTCCTGCCTGGTGTGACCCGCCAGGTGGATCTGCCATACGCGCTCGACCGGTATGGCCTCGAGGTAGGCGTAGGGATCGAAGTTGTGGTTGAAGGCGCTGACATAGATGTTGTTGATGTCCAACAGGATCAGGCAGTCGGCGCGTTCTGCGACTTCACGCAGAAACTCCCATTCGCTGAGCTGAGAGTCGCAGAAGCTGACGTAGCTGGAGACGTTTTCCAGCAGCATCTGGCGGCCGATGAGATCCTGTACCCGCTGAACCCTTTCCACCACGTGAGCGATGGCCTCTTCGGTATAGGGAAGGGGCATTAGGTCGTGCAAGTTAATCCCCTGGACGCCGGTCCAGCACAGATGGTCGGAGAACCAGGCCGGCTGGACCCGATCGATCAGGCCCTTGAGTGCGTTGAGATAATCCAGATCGAGCGCCTCGGTGCTGCCGATCGACAGCGATACCCCATGCATGACCATCGGGTAGTGCGCCCGGATGCGGTCTAGATAGTGTAAGGGCTTACCGCCCTCGACCAGATAATTCTCCGAGACGATCTCGAACCAGTCGACCTGAGGCAGCTCGTCGAGCACGCTCGTATAGTGTTCTTTGCGCAGGCCCAGCCCATAGCCGAGGAACGGACGTTGCGTGTGGAGTAGGGTGGACATGGATGGCTCCAGCGGTCCGGTACCGGCATGGCCTGCCGGTACCGGCCGTTACCAAACGCCCTAAGAGGCCTTGGGTTTGTCTACCGACCCGCCGATCTCTTCACAGGCGTGTTTGGACATGCTGACGAAACCCTGGCCTTTGCAGGAGGCCTGGCCCTTACAGGCATTGGTCGCCGACTTGCAATCATTGTGGCCTTTGCACTTGTTGACACCGAAGCAGTGCACATTGGCATCACTGCCTGCCTGCGCCATACCGATGGGGGCCATGGAAAACACCGCGGCGGCCGTGGTGGCGAGTGCGGCGGCGGCGAACTTTCTTCTGCTGGTCATCGTTGTGTTCCTCGATCGAAAGTGGGTCAAAACACCGCCCCCGGGCGCCTGCGCGCAGTGCACAAGGGCCCGGGGGAAACGGTTGCGTTGGCATCCGCTGCCCTGACTTATAGCCATGAAGGTTCACGGAAGTATCACGACGGCAATTCAGATCGGTCGACCAGACTATCGCGGCCCAAGCGGAGGAGCGCCAGGGAGCGCATCCACCAAACTCGCCCAGGCCCATCTCGACCAAGTGGACGACCTGGTATCGAGCTACTTGCGCAGCCGCGATGCGTTGGAGCCGGTGCAATCTACGGAGCTGGTCGTATGAGGCCCTCGCGCGGCTGCGCAAGGCGGGTATCGAGGTGCGACGCCTGGAGGACGGCCTTCCAGAATGGCGACGGGCGGGGTTGCCGGTGGAGCAATCCTAGCTGTTTGGCAGATTCCGGGTGCTCGATACATGATTTAACATAATATGTATTATGCGCAATTCAATGTCCGACAGATTGAGGGTTCCCGCCAACCTTTCTGTCGTCATTGGTGTCGCGACCGAAAAACTGTCATTTTCGACTTTAAACTCTCATTAACAATTAGTTATCGACGTTTTCTCGATTTGGTATCAGATTTGTTTGCGCCACCGCAGGTG
The DNA here is from genome assembly GCA_024639005.1 of Chromatiaceae bacterium. GTDB lineage: Bacteria > Pseudomonadota > Gammaproteobacteria > Chromatiales > Chromatiaceae > Thiosocius. The sequence goes on from JAHEJD010000009.1 coordinate 50,434, forward strand.
CTGAGCTAGTTTGCGCGGAACATTTTTTCGAGAATCGGACAGCCATGCTCTATCTCCCCGGTGAGTTCCCCCAGGACCCCGACCTTTGCTATTTGAACCACGCGGCGGCAGGCCCCTGGCCACGCCGCACGGCGCAGACGGTTGCCAACTTCGCACAGCAAAACATGCTGCGCGGTGCCACCGACTACCCGTCATGGCTGAAGGTCGAGACGCGCCTGCGCGAGCGCCTGACGCGGCTGATCAATGCCGCTGATCCCGATGACATCGCGCTGATCAAGAACACCTCCGAGGGCCTGTCGATCGTCAGCCAGGGTCTGGACTGGCGAAGCGGCGACGAGATCGTCGGACTCGCGCACGACTTTTGTTCCAATCAAATGGTCTGGGAGGTACTCGGCCGGCAAGGGATCAGCTACCAGGCGATCGATGTGCTGGAATCATCGGACCCGGAAGGCGCGCTGATTGATGCGATATCGCAGTCCACGCGCCTATTGGCGATCAGCACCGTCCACTTCGCCACCGGCTACCGCCTCGATCTGCCGCGCCTGTCCGCTGCATGCCTGGATAAGGGCGTGTTGCTCTCGGTAGATGCCATTCAGAGCCTGGGCGCCGTGCCCTTCGATCTCGCGCAGACACCCGCGGATTTCGTGATCTCGGGCGGCCACAAGTGGCTGCTGGCGCCCGAGGGCCAGGGCTTTCTCTACTGCCGTCGCGAGCTGCGCGACCAACTCAGGCTCCAGCAATTCGGCTGGGCGATGCGCGAAAGGCCCTATGACTTCGAGGCAGCGACCTGGCAGCCGGCCGCATCTGCGCGCCGGTTCGAGGCCGGTACGCCGAATATGCTGGGCATTCACGCGCTGGAGGCAAGCCTCAGTCTGTTCGAGGAGGTCGGCATGGATTTCGTTGCGCAACGACTGGCCGACAACGTTGCCTATCTCGATGCAGGCCTCAGAGCGCTGCCGGACATCGAGATCATCACGCCCGACCGACCGACGAGACGTGCAGGTATCCTGACCTTCCGCCATCACGGCATCGCAGGAAAGGGGCTCCATCAGGCCTTGATGAAGGCCGGCGTGATCTGCGCGCCACGTGCCGGGGGCATTCGTCTGGCGCCCCATTTCTACACCCCGCAATCGACGTTGGCGATGGCGCTAGATAGAATTCGACAAGTCATCCAATTAAATAAATAAAGATAATAAGTGAATTAAAATAATACATTTTTTTGTTCACAGATTTTTGCTCCTATATTTTAGGACGGTCATATTTGTGAATAAAAGAAACAAAGCGTCCAAATTCGGGGTCTATACTTTACGGGACTGGAGTGAAGGACCTTGGACGATGCGCGATCTCTTGAGATGGCTGTACGACAAGGCCACAGTGTGGCTCACCAAGGATGGGCCGCCATCCCCTTCGCCACTCTGTGACTTTAATCGGCTCGGTTTCGAGCTACGCATCGGCGATGTCATCCTCGTCGAAGGCCGCAGTCGTGTCTCCGAAGTCATCAAGATGATCACCCAAAGCCCATGGAGCCATTCGGCCCTCTACATCGGGCGGCTCTACGACATCAAAGACGCCGACTTGCGGTCGGTGATCGAATACCACTACGACGGCGATCCGCAAGACCAGCTGATCATCGAGGCCCTAATGGGGCGCGGCACCATTATCTCGCCATTGTCTTCTTATCGACGCGACCATCTGCGTATCTGCCGTCCGACCGGTCTGTCGCCGGACGACGCCGAGACCGTGATCGGCTACGCGGTCAAACATCTGGGTTGGGACTACGACCTGCGACAGATCCTTGATCTTGCCCGTTTCTTTTTCCCCTGGAGCTTCCTGCCAGGGCGCTGGCGCTCCAGCCTGTTTCAGCACAATGCCGGGAACCCCACGCGCACAGTCTGTTCGACACTGTTGGCTGAGGCGTTCGGCGTGGTCGACTTCCCTATCCTGCCCTTCATCGACCGCGCGGACGACGGCAGCGTACGCTTCTTCAAGCGGAACCCTCGCCTGTTCGCGCCGCGCGATTTCGATTATTCACCCTACTTTTCGATCATCAAATACCCCTACCTGGGGGTAAATGATATCGGCCTGTATCACCGTCTGCCGTGGACCGACGAGGATGTCTACAACGACGAACTGCACGGCTTCAATCCGGCGCCGAGCAAGGTGCTGAAGGTCGTTCCGGAAGACGAAGAGATCGAAGTCCCGGACGAAACGTCCGAGGTAGAAGAGGCCATGGGTCTTGCAGAACTCGAGGAGCCGGTCGCGCTCGATGAATCAGGAGCGCCCGGACCACGCCACTACGCTTTCTCATTCCTACGGCGCAGGGGATAAACGACATGTGGATCCTGGGACTGATATCGACTATCGCACTGGTTTGGGCACTTGCCTATTGGGGTGCCGGTACCGGCGTGTGGATCGCCGCCCTTGCCGGCGGCCTCGTCCTTTTTACCTTTGGCAGCGATGCGACCTGGTACGTGGCGACACCGGTCTGGCTGCTGTCGATCGCATTCGTGCTGTTGTTCGGTGTGCCGCGTATCCGGCAGCGTTACATCACGGCACCGCTGTTTCGGCAGTTCCGCAAGGTGATGCCGCCGATGTCGCAGACCGAACAGGAGGCGCTGGAGGCCGGTAGTGTCTGGTGGGACGCCGAGCTGTTCACCGGCAAACCCGATTGGCACCGTTTGCTGCATTTGCCCAAGCCGCACCTCAGCCGCGAGGAGCAGGCCTTCATCGACGAGGAGACCGAGGCACTCTGCCACCTGCTCGACGACTGGCGGATTACTCACGAGGACCAGGATCTGTCACCGGAGGCCTGGCAGTTCATCAAAGAGAAAGGCTTTTTCGGGCTGATCATTCCCGAGCAATACGGTGGCAAGGGGTTTTCTGCGCTCGCCCATTCCGAGGTGGTGATGAAACTGGCGAGCCGCAGCATTACTGCCGCGGTCACGGTGATGGTGCCAAATTCGCTGGGCCCCGGAAAGCTGCTGTTGCACTACGGCACCAACGAGCAGAAGTCGCACTATCTCCCAAGATTGGCGCGCGGCGAAGAACTCCCCTGCTTCGCCCTGACGGGGCCGGATGCGGGCAGTGATGCCGGGGCGATCCCGGACCGTGGTGACGTGTGCTACGGCGACTGGCGGGGTGAGCGCGTGCTCGGCGTCCGTTTAAACTGGGAGAAGCGCTATATCACGCTCGGTCCGATCTGTACCCTGCTCGGCCTGGCGTTCAAGCTCTATGATCCCGACCATCTGCTGGGCGCCGAACAGGAACTCGGCGTGACCCTGGCGCTCATCCCGCGCGATACCCCAGGCGTCTCCATCGGTGAACGCCATGTGCCCCTGGATATCCCGTTCCAGAACGGCCCGAACGAAGGCCATGACGTATTCGTCCCGGTGACCCAGCTGGTCGGTGGCCTGGAGTTCGTCGGCCAGGGCTGGCGCATGCTGGTCGAGTGCCTGGCCGAGGGGCGCGGCATCTCGCTGCCTGCATTGAGCGTAGGGGCTGGCAAGACCGCCAGCCGATTCACCGGTGCCTATGCCGCGATACGACAACAGTTCGGTATGCCGATCGGTCGTTTCGAGGGGATCGAAGAACCGCTCGCCAGGATTGCGGCACTGACCTACCAGATGGACGCTGCGCGCACACTCACGCTGGGCGCGCTGGACATCGGCGAGAAACCCTCGGTGATATCGGCGATCGTCAAATACCACCTGACCGAGAAGTACCGCCGCTGTATCAATGACGCAATGGATATCCAGGGTGGCAGCGGCATCTGCCTCGGCCCATCGAACTTGATCGGCCGCGCATATCAGGCGATACCGATTGCCATCACTGTCGAAGGCGCGAACATCCTCACTCGCAGCATGATCGTCTTTGGCCAGGGTGCGGTGCGATGTCATCCCTGGGTGTTGAAGGAGTTCCAGGCCGCCCAGAATCCCGATCCTCGCCGCGGCTTGGCAGAGTTCGACCATGCGATCTTTGGCCATGTCGGATTCGTGCTCGGCAATGTCGCCCGTAGCCTGTTTCTCGGCGTCACCCGCGGGAGACTGTCGAGCGCGCCGGTGGATGGGCCGACGCGGCGCTACTTCCAGCAATTGCAATGGATGAGCGCGGCGTTTGCACTGAGCGCCGATGTCGCGATGATGACCCTGGGCGGGTCGCTGAAACGCAAGGAGCGATTGTCCGCGCGTCTCGGCGACGTGCTCAGCGAGCTGTACCTCACATCGGCGGTGCTCAAACGCTTTGAGGATCAGGGCCGTCCGGAGAGCGATCTACCGCTGGTGCGCTGGGCCTGCGAGAACTCCCTGTATCACATGCAGGAGAGCCTGCGCCTGCTGTTCCGCAATCTGCCCTTCCGTCCCCTGGCCTGGCTGCTGCGACTGGTGGTTTTTCCGACCGGCTCGCCCTACACGGAAACCCGCGACCGCATCGACCGCGATGCGGCCGGTATTCTGCTGCGCCCGGGTGCCGCGCGCGATCGCTTGACACACGGCATCTTCAGTCCGCAAGACCCTGAAGTCCGTCAGGGAGAGATAGAGGCGGCATTCCTGCAAGCGGCGCATGTCGAACCGATCGAGAGGACCTTGCGCGATGCGCGGCGCGCCGGTCTGTTGCGCAGCAAGGACTATGCGACGCGGATCGAAGAGGCGCTGAACGGGGGCATCATCTCGAGCGAGGATGCGGCAGCACTGGAAGAGATGGTTGCCCTGCGGCGCAAGGTCATTAGCGTCGACAGCTTTGCGCAATACGGCAAGCAGTATGCGCTGCGCACACAACGCACCAGGAAACCGGCGATCTATGCCGTCGGAAAGGAGTGAGTCATGAACCGAGAGACCATCAATCACGATCGGGGTAGGCTGCGCGGCCGCCCGGTCTATGTCGTCGATGGTGTGCGCACGCCCTTTCTCAAGGCGCGCGGCAGGCCCGGTCCGTTTCGCGCGAGCGACCTGGCGGTGGCCGCAGGGCGCGCGCTGCTGATGCGTCTTGGCGTGGCGCCCGACGTGATCGATCAAGTGGTGCTTGGGTGTGTCTCCTCCGGACCGGACGAGGCCAATGTCGCACGCGTGGTGGCATTGCGGCTGGGTTGCGGCGATCGCGTCCCGGCCTGGACGGTGCAGAGAAACTGCGCCTCCGGTATGCAGGCCCTGGAGTCCGCCGCGCTGGATATCGCCAGCGAACGCAGCGAACTGGTGCTGGCCGGCGGCACCGAGGCCATGAGCCATCACCCGGTGATGCTCAACGAGCTGATGGTGGCCTGGCTGGGGGCATGGAGCCAGGCGCGCAGCCTCGGCGCACGAGGGCGTGCACTGATGCAGCTGCGTGCCCGGCACTTCCAACCCGTCATTGCGCTGTTACGTGGTCTGACGGACCCGGTGGTCGGGCTGTCCATGGGACAGACCGCCGAGGAACTGGCCGAGCGGTTCGGCATTACGCGCGATTCCATGGACGCCTATGCGGTCCGCAGCCATCAGCGCCTCGCCGAGGCGCGCGAGCGTCAAAGGCTGGATGAGATTGAACCGTTGTACGACAGCCAGGGCCTGGTGTACGCGCACGACGACGGCCTGCGCCCGGATTCATCGCTTGAGGCCCTGGCCCGGTTGCGGCCGGTGTTCGATCGGCCGATCGGGCGGGTCACCGCCGGTAACAGCGCACAGGTCAGCGATGGCGCCGCCTTACTGCTGCTCGCCTCCAGCGACGCAGTAGAACGGCTGGATCTGCCGGTCCTGGGCCGCATCACCGACAGCCAATGGGCTGGGCTGGACCCGGCGCAAATGGGGCTGGGACCGGTGCATGCGATGGCGCCGATCCTGCAGCGCCACAGGCTCGATTCCGATGCGATCGATGTCTGGGAGATCAACGAGGCCTTTGCCGTACAGGTGCTGGCCTGCACCGCGGCCTGGCAGTCGGGGACATTCTGTCACCACGTGCTGCAGCGCGATGCAGCCTTTGCACCGATCGACGAGGCGAAACTGAATGTGGACGGTGGCGGCGTGAGCCTGGGTCACCCGGTCGGCGCCAGTGGCGCACGTATCACGCTGCATGCTCTCAAGGTCATGCAGCGCCAGGGTGCGCAGCGCGGCATCGCCAGCCTGTGCATCGGTGGTGGTCAAGGCGGCGCCCTGCTGCTGGAACGCGACGGAGGTAGCGCAGCATGAATCGGCATTTCTCCATTGAAAAAGATGCCCAAGGGATCGCCTGGGTCTGTTTCGACAGCGCCGACAGCGGCGCCAATGTCTTGACCGAAGAGGTCCTCGAGGCATTCGATCAGACGCTGGTGCAGGTTGCCCAGATGCATCCACGGGGTATGGTCGTCATATCGGGCAAGTCGAGCGGCTTCATCGCCGGTGCAGATGTGAAGGCATTTGCAGACGTGCCGGGGGTTGCCTCGGCCGAACAGCACATATTGCGAGTGCATGAGATCTTCCATCGCCTCGAATCCATGGCCTTCCCAACGGTCGCCGCGATCAGCGGCTTCTGCCTGGGCGGCGGGCTGGAACTGGCACTTGCCTGCGACTATCGCGTCTGCACCAAGGATGCGGACACCCGCCTCGGTTTCCCGGAGGTGAAATTGGGTATCTTTCCAGGGTACGGCGGATCGGTGCGCGCGACCCGCCTGCTCGGTGACATCAAGGCGCTGGAACTCATGCTGGGCGGACGCACGCTGAGCGGTCGGGCGGCGCTGCGCATCGGCCTGGTCGACCAGGCCGTGCCGCGCCGCCAGTTGCGCGCCGCAGCCATGGCGCTGATTGCACGCAACCGTCGCCCGCGGCGCGCCGGCTGGCTCAAGCGACTGCCGAGACTGTTCCCGCTGCGACCCCTAAGCGCCCGGCTGCTGGCCGGTCAGGTTGCCAAACGCGCCGCAAGGGCCCACTACCCGGCGCCCTATGAACTGCTCGATCACTGGCGCGCCTGCGGCGGTGACGAAAGCGCGATGTATGCCAGCGAGGCGCGCAACGTGGCCCGCCTGATCAATGCGTCCGCCGCGCAGAACCTGATCCGGGTCTTCCTCCTGCAGGACCGCCTGAAGTCGGAAGGTAACAAGGCGGACTTCGACGTTCGTCACGTCCACGTGGTCGGCGGCGGCGTAATGGGGGGCGACATCGCCGCATGGTGCGCGCTGCGCGGCCAGCGGGTCACGCTGCAGGACCGCGCACCGGAATACCTCGCACGCGCCGTTGAGCGCGCGCATGCGCTGTTCCGGCACAAGCTGCGAGATCCCTACCGTGTGCAGGCCGCGATAGACCGTTTGATGCCGGACCATCACGGCAGCGGTGTGCGCAGTGCCGACGTGGTCATCGAGGCCATCTTCGAGGATATCGACGCCAAGCGCGCGCTGTATGGACAGCTCGAGCCGCAGATGAAGAGCGATGCACTGCTCGCCACCAATACATCGAGTATCCCACTGGCCACGCTGGGCGCCGACTTGGCACGCCCGGGGCGCCTGGTCGGGCTGCACTTCTTCAATCCGGTCGCCAAGATGCCGCTGCTCGAGATCGTGCATGACCAGCAGACCGAGGCCGAGGCGTTGTCCAAGGCCACGGCGTTTGCACGGCACATCGACAAGCTACCGCTCAAGGTGCGCAGCAGCCCGGGGTTCCTGGTCAACCGGGTCCTCATGCCCTATCTGCTCGAGGCCGTGGAGTTGCTCGAGGAAGGCATTCCGGCCACGTTGGTCGATCGTGCTGCGGTCGCCTTTGGTATGCCGATGGGGCCGATCGAACTGGCCGATACCGTGGGCCTGGACATCTGCCTGTCGGTTGCCGACAAGATGGCGGAGGCATTGCAAAACCCGGTGCCAACGCGCCTTCGGGAACTGGTCGAAGCGGGCCATCTCGGCCGCAAGTCGGGCCAGGGCTTCTTTGTCTGGCGCGACGGCCGTGCCGTCAAACCCGCCGAGCGCGGGCTTGTGCCGCTCACCGAACCTGAGATCAGCGATCGCCTGATACTGCGGCTAATCAACGAATCCGTCGCCTGCCTGCGTGAGGGCATCGTGGCTGACGCAGACTTGCTCGACGCCGGCGTGATTTTTGGCACCGGCTTCGCGCCCTTCCGCGGTGGGCCGATGCACTATGCGCACAGCCGCGGTACCGGTGAACTGCAACTGCGCCTCAATGAATTCGAGGATCGCTTTGGCCAGCATTTTCATGCCGACCCCGGCTGGGCCGCGTTTGCCTGACGAGGTCGCGCAGACAAGGGAGGACAGCCCATGCTGCACGAACAGCGCATCATCTCCAGCGACGATGCCCCTACGCTTGCCGACCTGTTCAACGAACGCTGCATGCGTTCGGCCAATGCCCTCGCCTACGTGCAACACCGCGACGGTGACTGGCGAGAGTACACCTGGGAAGCGACGCGTGCCGCGGTAGCGCGCTGGCAGGCGGCGTTGATCGCCGATGGCCTTTGCCCCGGGGAACGTGTTGCGATCATGTGCAGCAATCGCTGGGAGTGGGTGGTCTGCGATCAGGCCGCGCAAGGTCTCGGCCTGGTCACGGTCCCCGTGTACACGAACGATCGCGCGGACAATATTGCCTGGATACTGGCGGACGCCGGTGCGAGCATGCTGATGCTGGAGACCGTGGCGCAATGGAAGAGCCTCGCGGACCGGCACGATCTGCCTGCGGTGTTGCAGCGGGTGGTCTGTCTGGAAGACACGGTCGATGGCAGCAATACCGTCGTCGCACTGCGGGATTGGCTGAGCGTTGGATCACCGCCCTATCACTGCCAGCCGGGGGAGCCCGACAGCCTGGCTACCATTGTCTATACCTCGGGCACCACCGGCCGACCCAAGGGCGTGATGCTGAGCCATCGAAACATTCTGTTCAATGTCCAGGCCGCGCTCAAGCTGTTCGATGTGTTCGAACACGATCTGATGTTGTCCTTCCTGCCGCTGTCGCATGCCTTCGAGCGCACAGTAGGTTATTACCTGCCGATGAGCACAGGGACCGCCATTGCCTACAATCGGTCTATCCCGCAGTTGGCCGAGGATCTGGCGGCGATACAACCCAGCCTTATGATCTCGGTACCGCGCATCTTCGAGCGGGTTTACGCAAAGATCATGGACAAGCTGGCCACTGAGCCCTTGTTGAAGAGAAGACTGTTCGACGCGGCGGTGAGCATCGGCTGGGCAAGGTTTCTGTACCGCCAGGGGCGCGGCCCGTGGCGCCCCGAGCAGCTGCTTTTTTCCGTCCTCGATCTGATGGTCGGCCGTAAGGTGCGTGCGAAGCTCGGGGGGCGACTGCGCTTTACCGTCTGTGGTGGCGCGGCGCTGGCACCCGAAGTCGCAAGGCTGTTCATCGGCCTGGGCATCCCGGTCGTGCAGGGCTACGGTCTCACCGAGACTTCGCCGATCATCAGCGCAAACCCTCTCCGCGATAATCTGCCTGCCTCGGTGGGTGTCCCCTTGCCCGGTATCGAGGTGCGTATCGGACCAGGCGACGAATTGCTGACGCGCAGTCCCAGCGTCATGTTGGGCTACTGGAACAACGCCGGGGCGACACGCAAGGTCATCGATCCCGACGGTTGGCTGCACACGGGCGACAGGGCCTCTGTTAGCGCCGCCGGACACATCCATATCACCGGGCGGAGCAAAGACATCATTGTGCTGTCGAACGGCGAGAAGGTTCCGCCCAGTGACATGGAGAATGCGATAGTGCTGGACGCCCTGGTCGACCAGGTCATGGTGATCGGCGAAGGAAGACCCTACCTCAGTGCCCTGGTGGTACCCAACCCGGATGGATTTGCCAAAGTGGGCCAGATCCTCCACCTCGGCCCGGCGAATGAAGGTACCTGGTCTGATGAGACTGTCCACTCGCTTCTGATGCAGCATGTCCAGCAGCGCACCGCCACGTTTCCCGGCTATGCGCAGGTGCGTAGGCTAGCGATCGTCCCAGAACCCTGGACGCCGGACAATGGTCTGGCGACGCCGACGCTCAAGCTGCGCAGAAATGAGATCCTGCGGCGCTATCATCATCTGACGGAACAACTGTATGCCGGGCACTGAACGCAACGACGGACGTGAATTGACTTATCGCGTCGTGGCGATGCCGGCGGACACCAATGCCTTCGGCGACATCTTCGGCGGTTGGCTGATGTCCCAGGTGGATATCGCCGGCAGCATTCTCGCTCTCCGCGAGGCCGAAGGAAGGGTTGCGACCGTCGCCGTCAAAGAGTTTCGTTTTCTTGCGCCGGTTGCGGTCGGTGACCTGATCAGCTGCTATGCCGAGGTCCAGCGACGAGGCCAGAGCTCCATTACGGTGCACGTAATCGCCGAGGCCTGTCGCCAGCTCGAGGCCCATCGCGTCTGCATGGTCGCCGATGCCACATTGGTCTACGTGGCGCTGAACGAGGACGGTCGCCCCCGCCACCTGCCTGCGTCCAGCTGATCTCGAGGTTCGTTCTCCTCTGCGCTTGGCGATTTGATTGGCCCACCAACTGCCTGATATTGATCAATGCGCCACGGTATGCGTGAGGATAGCCTTGTAGTCCAGCAGTTACTTGGGGGAGCACTGCATGAAATCGACGAAACGACCGGGCCGGCGTCAAGCCGGTGCACTCATGCTTTTGCTGGCACTGAGCGCCGGCGTGTCCGCCGACGGCATCGCCGACAAGGTGTCGGTCGGCGACCCCTATGTTCGCGCAGTGCCGCCGGTCGTGAAGACCAGCGCTGCCTTCATGCAGCTGCGCAGCGACAACGACACGGAGGAGTTTTTGGTGAGTGCCAGCACGCCTGCGGCCGCGGCGGTGGAACTGCATACCCATACCATGGACGAAGGGGTAATGCGCATGCGGCAGGTACCGCAGATCCAGCTGCCACCGAATACGACCGTCTCTCTCGAACCCGGCGGCCTGCACATCATGCTTTTTGATCTCAAGGCGCCGCTTTCACCCGGTGATGAACTCCCGATCACCCTGACCTTTTCAGACGGGTCGAGCAAGGCGGTGACTGCCGAAGTACGTTCGGTGCAGCGGATGATGAAGCATTGAGGCGCCCTGTGCGAACGCTGGGCGGCATCTCACTTGCATCGATTTTGGCGATTGCACTGGCTGGCTGCGACACGGCTGAGCAGGCGCCGCCGCAGGTCGAAAAGACACAGCAGCGCTTCACACTCAAGCTTGCCGAGACCTGGGGCCCGAACTTCCCGATACTGGGCGACACTACGAAGCAGCTTGCGGAAACGGTCGACAGGATGTCTGACGGTCGCCTGAAGATAACGATTGACTCGTCGAACAAGCACAAATCGCCATTTGGAATACTCGATTTAGTGAAGGCTGGCCAGTACGACATCGGCCATTCGGCATCCTATTACTGGAAGGGTAAGGACCCAAATACACTGTTCTTCACGACCATGCCCTTCGGCATGACAGCGCCGGAGCAGTACGCCTGGTTTTACTACGGTGGTGGTGTTGAACTCATGGAAGAGGCCTACGCAAGACATGGTGTGCTGTCTTTTCCCGGCGGCAATACCGGCAACCAGATGGGTGGGTGGTTCCGAAAGGAGATCAACTCAGTCGAAGACCTACAGGGGCTGAAGATACGCATCCCGGGCTTTGCCGGCGAGATCCTGGCCAAGCTGGGCGCAAAACCTATCAATATCCCGTCTGGCGAGCTGTACACGGCACTCGAACGCAACACCATTGATGCACTGGAATGGGTCGGGCCCGGCCTCGACTTCCGCATGGGTTTCCACAAGATTGCACCCTATTACTACACCGGCTGGCACGAGCCAGCGAGCGAGCTTCAGTTCCTGATAAACCGGCGTTCCTGGGACCAGCTCCCGTCAGACCTCCAGGAAATCCTGCGCGTTGCGATGCGCGCGGCCGCCTATGACATGTATGCCCGCTCCTACCATGAAAACGCTGTCGCCTGGGCAATGATTCAGTCGGAATATCCGAATGTACAAGTCAGGACCTTCCCGACATCGGTCATCGCTGCCATGCGCAAGGCCAATGACGAGCTAATTAGCGAGTTCGCAGAGGCTGATCCCCTGTCCCGCCAGATCATCGATTCCCAGGCACGGTATCTGGCCAAGGCTCGGACCTGGACGGCCATCTCCGACCAGGCCTATCTGAATAGCCTGGACGACTGACGGCAGCCGGCGCAACTGCCCGTCGAGCGGGTATTCGTCTACCATAGCGATTCTCCCGTTGAACTTGAGCTGTGCATGACGACACGACTGCTCAATGCTGAACGATTCTTCGACCGGTTCTCCGACTGGGTTGGCCGCTTTGCGGCGATTCTGCTGCTGATGCTGGTAGCGAGCGTCTTCTACAACGTGATCATGCGCTACCTGTTCAACGATGTGTCGATCGGCATGCAGGAGCTGGAATGGCACCTCTACGCGATGGTTTTTCTGTTTGGCGTCGCCTATACCCTGAATGCTGGAGGCCACGTCCGGGTGGACATACTCTACGAGCGCAAGCACCCGAAGACGCGCGCCGCAATCGATATCCTGGGGGTCCTGTTTTTTCTTTGGCCCTTCTGTCTGCTGGTCACCTTCTACGGCGTCGGATTTGCCTTTGAGGCCTACGACATGGGAGAGAAGAGCGGCGACCCCGGCGGGCTGCCCCACCGCTGGATCATCAAGGCCATGATCTCGATTTCTTTCCTTTTCGTGCTGATCAGCAGCATCGGCTTTCTGCTGCGCTCACTCAACAGGTTCCTCGATCCGACAAAGCCGCACGATCAATACACCGGCAATCCCTGAGTCGCTGAGCGAAGGATGGCCCAATGATCGGCGTCATAATGTTCTTCACGGCACTCCTGCTACTGCTGTTGGGTTTCCCTGTCGCGTTCACCTTCGGCGGCGTTGCGGTGATCTTTGGCGTACTCGCCGAGGGATCGGACTTGTTCGCTTTCATGCCGTTTCGTATCTACAGCATCATGCAGAACAGCATCCTGATGGCGGTACCGCTGTTCGTTTTTATGGGTGTCGTGCTGCAGAAGACCCAGCTTGCCGAGCAGCTACTGGAGTCTATGGGGCGACTGTTCGGCAGCATGCGTGGCGGGCTGGCCGTATCCACTGTCCTGGTCGGCGCGCTGCTGGCCGCCTCGACCGGCGTTGTGGGGGCCAGCGTCGTGGCGATGGGCGTCATCTCGCTGCCCGTCATGTTGAAACA
>JAHEJD010000010.1 GCA_024639005.1 Chromatiaceae bacterium
CCCTCGCCGGCGGTCGGCGGCATCCCATGTTCGAGCGCCCGCAGGTAATCCGCATCGAAATGCATCGCCTCATCGTCGCCCGCCTCCTTCTCCTCGACCTGACGGCGGAATCGCTCGGCCTGGTCCTCAGGATCGTTGAGCTCGGAGAAACCATTGGCGATCTCGCGACCGCCCACAAAAAACTCAAAGCGGTCAGTCACGAACGGGTCCGCGTCGTTACGGCGGGCGAGCGGTGAAACTTCCGTCGGATACGCAGTGATAAACGTCGGGTCTTTCAGCTTGTGCTCCACGGTTTTCTCGAAGATCTCGATCTGCACCTTGCCGAGACCATAGCTGGTCTTCACATCGATACCCAGACGTCGCGCATGCGCGCTGGCCCGGTCGAGATCGTCCAGATCCGCGTCGCTGACCTCGGGATTGAATCGCAAAATGGACTCTTTGACCGTCATGCGCGCGAAGCGATTGCCGAAGTCATAGGTCTCGCCCTGGTATTCCAGCACCTCGCTGCCCAACAGATCGCGCGCGATGCCGCGCATCATCTCCTCGGTTCGATCCATGCAACGATGGTAATCGACGAATGCCTCGTAGAACTCAACCATCGTGAACTCGGGATTGTGCCGAGTCGACAGCCCCTCGTTGCGGAAGTTGCGGTTGATCTCGAAGACCTTCTCGAACCCCCCCACCACGAGCCGCTTGAGATAGAGTTCCGGTGCGATCCTCAGATAAAGCGCCATATCGAGTGCATTGTGATGGGTCACAAAGGGTCGCGCCGTGGCGCCGCCCGGGATCACCTGCATCATGGGCGTCTCGACCTCGAGGAAACCGTGGTCGACGAAATAGCGACGGATGTAGTCGATAATCCGGGAGCGCATGATGAAGGTCTGACGGGCCTCCTGGTTCACGATGAGGTCGACGTAGCGCTGGCGATAACGCTGCTCCTGATCTGCCAGGCCATGCCACTTCTCCGGCAAGGGACGCAGTGACTTGGTAAGCAGGTGGGCATCGTCGAGATAGACGTACAGGTCGCCTTTGCCCGATTTGTGGACCGGGCCTTCACCGCCGACGATGTCGCCGATGTCCCAGCCCTTGATTTGCGCAGTCAGCGCCTCGGGGAGGTTTTTCTTGTCGATGTAGAGCTGGATCCGTCCCGACATATCCTGAATAACAATGAACGGGCCCCGCCTCGCCATGATCCGACCGGCGACGCAGGCGCGCTGGCACAGCCGCTCGAGTTCTTCCTTGGTCTTGTCGCCCAGGCGATCCTGCAGCTCGGCGGCCAGGACGTCGCGGCGAAAATGGTTCGGAAACGCAATGCCGTTCTCACGGATGGCCGCCAGTTTCGCGCGGCGCTGCGCGATCAGTTTGTTTTCGTCATTCGGCTGATCGGTCATGTGCAGGATTTTCTCCGGAAGTTCTACAGACCGCTCTTCAGACTGGCCTCAATGAAGGCGTCCAGGCCACCATCCAACACTGCCTGAGTGTTTCCCGTCTCCACACCGGTACGCAGATCCTTGATGCGTGATTGGTCGAGCACATAGGAGCGGATCTGACTGCCCCAGCCGATGTCCGACTTGCTGTCCTCGACCACCTGCCGACTCTCGCTGCGCTTCTGCATCTCCAGTTCATACAACTTGGCCTTGAGTTGCTTCATCGCCTGGTCTTTGTTCTTGTGCTGAGAACGATCGTTCTGGCACTGGGTGACGGTTCCCGTCGGATTGTGCGTTATCCGCACCGCCGACTCGGTCCGGTTGACGTGCTGACCGCCCGCACCCGAGGCCCGATAGACGTCGATACGCAGGTCGGCCGGATTGATGTCGATTTCGAAGGAGTCATCGATCTCCGGCGATACGAATACCGAACTGAACGAGGTATGCCGGCGATTACCCGAATCGAACGGCGATTTTCGCACCAGGCGGTGCACACCCGTCTCGGTGCGCAGCCAGCCAAAGGCATGTTCACCTTCGAAGCGAATGGTCGCAGACTTGATACCTGCCACCTCCCCCGCTGAGACCTCCATCAATTCGGTCTTGAAGCCATGCTGCTCGCCCCAGCGCAGGTACATACGCAGCAGCATCTCCGCCCAGTCCTGTGCTTCGGTCCCGCCCGAGCCGGCCTGGATATCGAGAAAGGCGTTATTCGCATCGAGTTCGCCGGAGAACATCCGCCGGAACTCGAGATCGGCGACCCGTTCGTCGCATAGCTGCACGTCTGCGGCAATGGAATCTGCGGTCTCGGCGTCTTGTTCGTCGACCGCCATCGCCAGCAAATCGGCGCCGTCGGCCAGACCGGCCGTCAGCTCGTCGATCGAAAGTACCACGGCCTCGAGCGATGCGCGCTCTTTGCCGAGGGTCTGCGCACGCTCCTGGTCATTCCAGATATCGGGATCCTCGAGTTCGCGCAGTACCTCGGTCAGGCGCTCTTTCTTGCCCTCGTAGTCAAAGATACCCCCTGAGAGACTCCAGGCGCCCCCTCAGGTCATGGATTTTCGCGGTAATGGGATTGATGTCCTGCATTCTGAGCCCCTGAATCGAAGCCCAACATTGTAACGCAGACGGGGCGCTCTCCCCAACCGCGACCGCACCCCCTCAGGCAGCCGGGAACAGCCCCACAAAGGGCAGACCCTCGCGCGGCCTGGCCATCATGCCGGCCACTGTCTCGCGCCAGGCATGATAATGGGCGGTCTCCTTATGCGCCTTGGCATCCGCCGCACTGGCGTAGGCCTCGTACAGGACGAAATGGGTGGGATCCCCGGCATCCTGCAGGATGTCGAAGCGCCGGTTGCCGGCCTCGGCGGTCGAGCCTTCGTGATTCAGGCGACATGCCGCGATGAAGGCGTCGAGGGATTCGGGTTCGATATGGACGTGAACCAGAGTGACATGCACGGCTTCATCTCCCAAAAGAGTCTGGATTGGACGTCTGTTGACCCGACTCGACGGTGTACCTGCCGATCCAGGCGGCCAGCAGCATAGTCAGAACGACACTGGCGGCGAACGCATAGATCCCCAGTTCGACACGCGCCTGCGCCAACGAACCCAGTTTGACCGACACCACCAGCAGTGCAACCACGAATACGTCGAGCATCGACCATTTGCTGTATACGGCCAGCCAGTGCAGGTGCTGTCGGTGCGCTGCACCGTTTGACGGATCGAGATTCCAGATCAGCAGCAGGCTCAGATTCTTCAGGACCGGAAAGACCACGCTGAAGGTACCGACCAGCACAAAGAGTCCCCACTCCGCCTCCTGCGCGAGTTGCTGCAGCGCCGACAGCAGGCTCACCGAGTTGCTGAAGAAATAGAACTTCTCCAGCGTGAGGATGGGCGCCTGCAGTCCGAAGAACAGCAGGCCCAACGCCGCCAGCAGCAACAGATTGACGACAATCCCGCGCAGCGGATGACGAAAGGCATAGCTGTTGGTCAGTCCCATCGGGTCTCGGCAAGGCCTGCGTCACCCTAGCTTATCAAAGACGCTCAGCGTACCTCGCGTTGATAGATGACCTCGGTATCGCGATTGTAGATGCCGAAAGTGCCCAGACCGATGGGGTCGGTATCGCCCGCGCTGAACCAGTTGAATTTGGCATATGCGGGCGCAACCGCCCTGATGCGCAGTGCGCCCGTCTTCGCAGCGCCCGGTGCCTTCAGGTTGGTCACATATCTGCCCGCCGCAGCCACCGCAGTATATTGGTCACCCGGGGTGCCCGGCGCACAGGCAAAGGTGCCGCTGGCCGCCGCCGCATCGACAATACAGCTGTCGGCAACGGCCAGGTCGTCGCCAGCATCCACATCGCTCAGATCCACACTGGTAATCGGCGTGCAGTTATCGTCAGGATTGACCCGGAAACCCCCGTTCGGACCGTCGAAGAACTGCATCGCCACTGGCACTCCCAGATCACGCAGCTCCGATCCATGGGCATTGCCGAGCGACAGACGCCCCCGGCGGAACTCTGTCTCTCCGATGTTCGCAAAATCGTCTGTTGAATCGTCATCGACGTCGAGATTCAGGCCCAACATGCCCACGCCCTCCGAATCACTGACGATCAACCCCAATTGGGTCGATGGGTAGGGCCCGTCCGGGGTCGCCAGGGACGCAATGCGCAGGTCAATGGCCATCTGCCCGACACCTGCTGTCCAACCGCCTATGGCTGCCGACGGGCCGGTTATGCGGCCGCTCAGGTTGGTACTGGTCGGGTTCGATCGGGCACCCAGCGTGAATCCCGGGCTGCCGCCATAGGAAAGAGAGGGAAACTTCGCGAAATCACCCACGTAGTTGCGCGTCGTGAACCCGTCGACGTTTAACGCCGTCAGCGTGACATTCACCCGCAGCGGTTCGTCCATGTAGGTGAAGGGATCCCCGCATCCGGCAAGGAGGACGCGATCGTCGACCGTGCCCGGCGTGACGCTAAACCCGGCGGGCACGAATCGACCGATTGCCAGTGGTGCCGCGCTGATCGTGTGCCCGAAATAGTCGGAATCGAGCAGGTAGAGGGTCACCAGGCCGACCTCGGAATATTCTGCCGCTTCGCTCTTGAACTCCCCGGCATCGAAGTCAGTCGGTGGTAGGCCCGCGACCGTGTAGTCACCCAGCCCTGACGGCGCACCGAGGCTGCTGGTGAAGCTGCTGGTGGCGCTGCCACCGAGGATTTCAATCGACAGGCTGCCTTCAGACCCCCCGGTCGTCGGCCCGGTGCGCTGCAGATAGGCCAGCAGTCGGTCGTCGGCCTGCGGCTCATAGCCCGGTGTCGGCGCGCCACTCGCATTCACCGCCCTCACCTCGAGGGTGAACGCCGCGCCGGCCGCGTGGATCGGGCCAGCAAGCGCCGACGCGGCATTGAGAACGGTACCTGCCGGGTTGGTGGCGGTGACGATCAACGCGGCCGGATAAAAGGCCGCGGTATCCGCACCGGATAGCGTCACCCCAGCGAGCGTCCCGGTGCCATTGAAGGTCAGTTCCAGGGCGATCTGGCCCGCATCGACATACTCGACCTCAAGCGGTGCCACGCAGTTCGCATCGAAGTCCAGGTTCAGCGTGGTCGCACTGCCGTCGTTCGGCAGAGCGCTGCCGTTGACCTCTACCGAGGGCCCCGGCGCGGCCGGTGACACATACTGTACTACCACATCGATCGGCATGGTGACCGACTGAAAATCGACAAAGCAGGTCGGTAGCGAGACGCTGCCGAGCGACTGGCCGTCCGAGACCTGATCCGGCAGCGACACAATCAGATCCGTTGCCACGAAGGTGATGCTGCAACTCTCGGAGCCGGCGATGAAACAGCGATTCGGGTTCTGCGGCGACGGTGTAGCGGTCAGGCCGATGTCGAAGGTGCCGGGAGTAGTGCGGTTCAGCGTGACCTCCTGCTCTCCGCCAGTGAAGGTCACCTGGTTCCCAGAGACACCACTGCCTGACCACGAAGTGTTGGCGTCCACAGGTTGCAGATCGACTGTAACGCTACCCGTGTAGATCTCTGAACAATCCGCGTTGGCGCATGCAGTCAGGCTTACGCTTTCAGGCTGGCCAACAATACCGACCCCGTCGTGCGTGATCCGGACATGATCCAGCTGAACGCCCCCCTCCTCACATATACCGGGCACCTCCAGGGTGTCCGTTGGTGTGTAGGTGACAGTGGCTTCGTCCTCGATCTTAGCCTTCTCGCCCACAAGGGCACCTTCAACGATCGCGTTGTCTTCCACCTTAATCTGTTTTTCCGCGTAGATGATCGCGTTGACCTGGGCGTCGTCTTTAATCTCGACCTTGCCGTCGACCAGGAAGATAAGGTCAAGGGCATTGCCGTTAACATTGACCTGGGCCTGGTCTTCAATTTTCAGGTTGCCCCGCACATGGATGCGTACCTGACCGGGCCCTGTAATCGTGATGATATTGTTGTGCTTCAGCTCGAATTTATCGAAGTAATAGTCACCGGGTGCCAGGGTCAATGACTGGTCCTTGAGGTCTGTCTTGGTGTTATGCGCCGGGATAGTCAGGGTAGGCGCATCGATCCCGCTCCCAATACAGGCCTGATTGTCACAATGATTGGTGCCTGCCTTGGTCTTCAGCTCTCCGGTGGCAAGGACCCCGTCGCCGGTATTTTGCAGCACCGCATCGTCCTTGAGTTCGAGTTTTCCATCGGTCGTGCCCACTGCATTGCTGAACACCGCGTCGCACGCGATCGCCAATGCGTCTCCCGCCGTCAATAGGGCGAGCACAAAGACCAGTCGTCGAATCCGCTTGTGCACTTGCCCAATCAGCTCCTCAACGTGGCCCGCAAGACCAGGTTTAAGTAGTCGATATCGCCGAAGCTGCCGCGCTCGGCCCTTACGGTGACATCGAACAGACGGTAATTATCCATGCCCTCGGTCACATCCGTTGCGGCGCAGGCCGTCACCTCGACGGTGAACCCCTCGATCACCGAGGTGCTCGGCAGCGGCGGGCAGGTATCCGAGACATTGCGGATGCGATAGGCGACCCATTCCAGTCCGCTCAGTGCCGCATGCCGCCCGCGCAACGCGTTCACCGTCATCGCGCTCGAGGTCTGTTGTGCAACCGAAAGATTCACCAGATAGGCGGCGAGCCCGGATACGACCACCAGCAGGAACAGCGTCGTGATCAACGTGAAACCCTTTGCCCTGTCGCTCGAGCGCTTCATGGCAGATTACTCACGCTCACCTGTTCCATCAGTGTCACCGACTCGCCGGCCTCGGCGATCGACAGGCGCATCGTCAGCACCGCATTGCGGGTCGGTGTGCCCGGCGCATACTGAAACTGACAGCCCGCGACATTGTTGGAAGCCAGCGCGTGCTCGGCCGGGTTGGGCAGGGCCAAGAGTTCCGCATGGGTATCGGCGTCGGTCTGGTCCTGCCGGGGCGAGTACCCCCAGTAGCGCCGCACCGTACCCTGCACCGGATCGCATACATAGCTGACGGCCGTATCGGTCAGGTAAAAGCGCTGCCCCGGTGACTCCGCGGGAAAGGCCGTCTGGCCGCTGGCGAACTGACTGTTATCGAACTCCAGCGTCACCGGCGGCCCCGGGTTGACCGAGACCAGGGTCGCGCGATTGTCGCCGCGCCACAGGTCGGTCCCGCTGAACCCGGTGTTGTAGACCACGACACAGGACGCCGTACCGCCCGCACAGGCGGCCGGATCGGCAGAGGTACCGACGGTCGCGGTGTGGTTGAGATTGCCGAGGACCTCGAAGGTGCTGTCGGCATCTCCGGGTATGAAACTCAAGGGATCGCCGGGCGGCAGCTGACGGTAGCGGCCGCCGGTTACTGCGCGCATCAGCTCGACGCAGCTGCCGCCGCAACCGACGCGGATGCTGTTGGGCACGGCCAGTCGCACGTCCTGGGCCAAGCGCTCAGTCAGGGCCTGCGCCTGATCGACCAGCCGCGCGCGACGCGACTGATCCACGTAGACATCGATCGGTGCGGTAATGAACTGCATCACCACGATCGACAGCACACCGCTGATGATGATCACGATGATCAACTCGATCAGGGTAAAACCAGCGTCGGTCCGTCTCGCCATGTCAGTTCATCCGATAGGCGATCAGCGGCACCGACAGCGCGGCATCGCCGTCGAAACCCACCTGTACCAGGATGCGCTTGGCCGGATAGCCGCCGAGTGTCGCCGCCGTCACGCTGACGTTCACGTTGTAGCCGTCGAGGCCGGCAATCAGCGCGCCAGTCTGGTCGCGCGCCCCGGCGTTGTCGTCCAGGCCGTGGTAATCGGACACATCGTCGAAGTTGGCCCGGGTCTCGCCGCCCTCGGGGCCGCCGCTCTCTGCGCCATCGGGCTCGTCCAAGGCCTGCACCAGGATTTCATCGAGATAGGCCTGGGCAATCGCTGTCGCCTGGGTCCGGACCATCGGGTCCGCGCTGCTGCGACTAACCTGGGTGATGACCATCATCACGGCGGTGACCGTCACCGAGATGATCACGATGGAGATCACCATCTCGATCAGCGTCGCCCCGCGCTGTCGGGTGAGGCGGTTCATGAGGCATGCACCACACCGGTCTCCGCCTCGATAGTGACCGTGCGGGTTCCAATGCTGTAGCTGGCCGCGGTGTTCAGCAGGCTGTCGCTGGCCGCATCGACCGGGCGGCCCTGACCGTCGAAGTAGATCGTGAGGGTGCCGACGGCAACGCCGGCCGGGGCTGCCTGTGCCCAGGCCTCGCCGCCGGGTCGATTGACCGCGCGGGTAAAGTCACCGACGCCGCAGCTGGTCGCACGCTGAGACAGGGCATAACCGGTCGGGCCGACCGAAAAGTGGGTATCGCAACCGGAACTCAGCGCAAGCTTCTGCGCAAAGCGCGCGGCGGCGGCCGAGGCATCCGCAAAACCCATCTCCTCGAAGCGGGTCGCGGTGAAGAAGCGCGGCATCGCAGTCGCGGCCAGGATACCCAGCAGCACGATGACCACGACCAGCTCGACGACCGTGAAACCGGATGCGCCGCCATCACGAGCAGCAACGCGGCCCTGAGGCCGCGTCACTGGATGCTTCACGCTACTTACCACGGGCCCAGGCCCTGTCGGGTCGCTTACGGCAGGACCGCAACCGCGCCGGTGTCCGAATCGTAGGTGATAGAGCGCGCCGTGCCGGTGTCCGGCAGATAATTGTAGGTACAGGAGTTCGCAGCGCCATCGGCCACGGCCTGATAGTCTTCGGTCGCGCCGGTGGCCACCGTCGGCGGATTCTGCATCAGACCCTGCCAGATCTCCACGCAATCGGCGGCATCCACGATGTCATTGGTACCGCCGGAGTCGGTCGGCCAACCTGCGGCGTTGGAATCCATGGTGCTGTCACCAAAGCCCACCACGTTGTCAGCCGCCGCGGTCAGCCCGTTGGCGACCCATTGGGCGCGGAACATCGCGACACCGGCACCGAAACCGCCGGCCGCACCATCGACGGCCGCAGCGTGCGCCTGGTCCTGGACGTTCATGAATCTGGGCAGTGCGGTCGCCGCCAGAATCCCGAGGATTATGATTACCACCACCAACTCGACGAGGGTGAAGCCAGCTTGTTTTTTCATCTAAGACTCCTGAATGTCTAATTTACGATGCGGTAGGGGCCTTCACCCAGCGGAGAGACCTGCCTCGCTCGAGACCCTTAGCGACGTCGATGAAAAAAGCTTTAACTTGCTGAATACGTTTCAAAAAAACGGGAAATTGCTTCCCGAAAAGGCTTCTTGTTCAGTCGGGTTGCCATGAGACGATCCAGCCGTCCTCGCCGGCAGGCGCCGCGAAGGGTTCGCACACACAGCAGTTCGCGATCGCGGCGGGGCGCTCGCCGATCAGCACGATCGGCGTGATCGAGCGTAGCCAAGGAGGGATACCGCATTCCTGGGCGAGCTTCTTGAATGATCGCCGTCCTGCCCGCCCGGCCGGCCTGCAGTTCAGCCCCGTGTGACGATAAGCGATCTGCACATTGCCCGCAGTCCAAAGCCGCTGATCGATCCCGCGCGGACCGAGCCGACGTCGCACCCGACCAAGACCCGGGCCGAGCCAGCGCTCCTCGCCGTCCCAATCCAGCGGCGCCTGCAGGGCGACGCCCGCCGGCCCCTGCAAAAGCCAGAGTTCGTCACGAAAGCGCCGCAGCTCCATGCCGTTCCAGGCAATCCGCAGGTCGGCATCCGGGCGAGCGTGATTAATCTGGTGCAGTGCCTCCATCAGGCGTCGCCGCGGCAGGGGCGGCAGTTGCTGTCGGCGAAGCCACAGACGAATCACGTTGCAGGCCTGTGCCTCGCTCAGTTCGCGCAAGCGATCGATCCGCAGCCGCTGCGGATGACCGGCCTGCGCGCTTTCGAGCACGAGCTCGGCCTGTTGGGCCAGCAACACGGCCGCGGCGGCACAATGCGCCGCACTCTGTGCAAGGCTCGCGGCCGCCCCCGGCCACCGTGCCAACAACGCCGGCATGACCTGATGACGCAGATAGTTGCGGTCCGGCGTCAGCGAACTATTGCTGGGGTCCTCGATCCAGCGCAGGTCGCGGCCGATCGCCCAGCGGCGAATCTGAGCACGACCAATGCCGAGCAGCGGTCTCGCATGCCACCCCCCGTTCCAGGCACGGACCATGGGCATCGCCGCCAGCCCCTCGACACCGGCACCGCGCAGCAGCGCAAGCAGCAGCGTCTCCGCCTGATCATCCTGATGATGTGCCGTCATCAGCATCGCACCCGGCCCGATCGCCTTGGCGATCGCTGCGTAGCGTGCCTGGCGCGCAGCGGCCTCTGGGCTTTCCCCGCGAGCTGCCACGGCGTCCACCCTCAGCGTCTGTAATGGAATCTTCAGGCGCCCACACTCTTGTACACAGTACGCGGCCCAGGCCGCCGAACCGGACTGCAGGCCATGATCGATATGGATGGCGGACAGCGGGGCCCGGAGACTATCCCCCAGCGGTCCGAGCAGGTTCAGCAGGACCGTCGAATCGAGCCCCCCACTGAAGGCGATCCAATAACGCTCCGGCAACGGCAGGCGTTCGTTGAGCACCGCAAGCAGCGCGTCGGGCTCAAGCGGATTGCCCACCTGTTCAGGCGGAGACGACACCGTAGGACATCAGGCGTTCGTAGCGCATCTCGAGCAGGCGGTCGATCGGCAGCTCGCGGATCGCATCCAGGGCCTCGATCAAGACGTTCTTCAGATTGCGCGCCATCGCATCGGGATCGCGGTGCGCTCCGCCCAGTGGCTCCGGCACAATGTCGTCGATGAGCTCAAAACCCTTGAGATGCGTCGACGTAATGGCCATCGCCTCGGCCGCCAGCGGCGCCTTCTCTGCGTCCTTCCACAGGATTGAGGCACAGCCTTCCGGTGAGATCACCGAGTAGGTGCTGTACTCCAGCATCAGCAGGCGATCCGCGACGCCGATGGCGAGCGCACCACCGGAGCCGCCCTCGCCGATCACGGTCGCGATCACCGGGGTACCAAGTCCGGCCATTTCGAACAAATTGCGCGCGATCGCCTCGCTTTGTCCACGCTCCTCGGCGCCCACCCCTGGGTATGCCCCGGGCGTATCGATGAAGGTCAGCACAGGAAGCCTGAAACGCTCGGCCATTTTCATCAGGCGCAGCGCCTTGCGATATCCCTCAGGGCGCGGCATACCGAAATTGCGGCTGAGCTTCTCTTTGGTATCCCTTCCCTTCTGGTGGCCGATCAGCATCACCGGACGCCCATCGATTCGACCGAGCCCTCCGACAATGGCCTTGTCGTCGGCAAAGGCGCGGTCGCCATGCAATTCTTCGAAGCCGTCGACCATGCGCGACACATAGTCCAGCGTGTAGGGCCGCAGCGGGTGTCGTGCGAGTTGAGAGATCTGCCAGGGGCTCAGATTCGAGAAGATCGATTCGGTAAGGGAGCGACTCTTGCCTTCCAGCCGCTCGATCTCTTCTTGGATGTTGATCTCGTTGTCGCTGCCAACGAGCCGCAATTCTTCGATTTTTGCCCGCAGTTCAGCGATCGGCTGTTCAAACTCAAGAAAATCAAGATTCATCGTTGTTGTTGCGATCGCTACCGTCCCGACTTCTAATAATAACCCATTGGTCGGGCGTGTTACGTGCCCTACGGGCTGGCAGTCGGTCGAAAACGAAAACTCAGTGCGCCAGCCCCCAGCAGACGCTGGGCCTGGCGCAGGAAACTGTCGGTTGGCTTGATCTTCCAGTCGACACCCAGGCGCAACAGTGCCTCGGCGTCCAGGCGCTGATAACGCAGTCGCACCTCGCAGTGGCCACCTCGTGTCGGCTCCAGCAGCGTCTTCAGCCCACCGACGGCGTCGATTGCGGTCATTCCGCTCTCCTGTAGCCAGGTCTCGCGGAGCCTCAGCTCGACACCGGCGGCCCTGGCCAGGCGCGCCTCTTCAAGCCCGCTGATGCGGTCTACCCGAATACCCAGGCCACCACGGTACTCATCGTTAACAAGGGTACCCTCGACGATCAACACACGATCGTTGGCGATCTCATTGCGATAGCGCTCGTAAGTCTCGGCGAACAATGCGGCCTCGATGCGTCCCGTCTTGTCATCGAGCAGCATGGAGGCCATGGTCCCCCGCTGGGTATTACGACGGTTCACCGCGACGACCATCCCGGCCACGGTTACCTTTTTTCCCTGACCGCGCCGACCACGCGACTCACGCACGTCGTCAAGGGTCAGGCGGGCGATCCGGCAGCTCACCAGCGCCTGCAGGTCCGCCTCGTAAAAATCCATCGGGTGACCGGTAAGGAACAGGCCCAGGGTGTCCTTTTCACCGGCCAGTCGCTGCTCGTCCTCCCACTCCTCGATCGCCCCCGGTACATCGCCTGACACCGGTACTGCGGTCGGTTGCGGCGCCGCTATGCCGAACAGGTCATCCTGACCCGCGGCCTGCATGACCGCATGCTGCTCGGCCATCTTCAGTGCCATTGGCAGCTGAATCATCAGCGTCGCACGATTGGCGCCCAAGCGATCCATGGAACCCGAGCGGATCAGGGCCTCGAGCACCCGTCGATTGGCCTTCTTGAGATCAATGCGTCGACAGAAGTCGAATAGGTCTGCAAAGGGCCCGTCGCGTTCACGCGAGCCAACAATGCCTTCGATGGCGCCCTCGCCGACCCCCTTTATGGCGCCCAGACCATAGACCACGGTGTCATCGCCATCGACAGTGAACATGTAGGCGGAACGATTGACGTCCGGCGGCTCGACTTGGAGCTGCATCGACCGGCACTCTTCAATCAGGGTCACGACCTTATCGGTGTTGTCCATATCCGCAGACAGAACAGCCGCCATGAAAGCCGCCGGGTAGTGGGCCTTTAGCCAAAGCGTCTGATAGGAAACCAGCGCATAGGCCGCCGAATGCGACTTGTTGAACCCGTAGCCGGCAAACTTCTCCATCAGATCGAAGATGTAGGTCGCCGTATCCTCGTCGACGCCGCGCGCGACGGCACCCCGGCGAAAGACCTCACCCTGCTTGGCCATCTCTTCGGGCTTCTTCTTGCCCATCGCCCGGCGCAGCAGATCGGCACCGCCTAGCGTGTAGCCGGCCAGTACCTGGGCGATCTGCATTACCTGCTCCTGGTACAGGATAACCCCATAGGTCGGGGCCAGGATCGGCTCTAGATCCGGATGTGGATAGGCTACCGCCTGTATGCCGTGCTTGCGCGCGATGAAGTCGTCGACCATGCCAGACTGCAGCGGCCCGGGACGGAACAGTGCCACCAGCGCGGTGATGTCATCAAAGCTGTCAGGCTGCAGCTTGCTAATCAGCTTTTTCATCCCCGCTGATTCCAGCTGGAACACCGCGGTCGTCTCCGCGCTCTTTAGCAGAGTGAAGGCCCGTGGATCATCGACCGGTATCGTGGTGATATCGATCGGTGGCTGGCCCGACCTGTGCCGTTGCGCATTGACGGTCTTCAGTGCCCAGTCGATGATGGTCAGCGTGCGCAGACCGAGAAAGTCGAACTTGACCAAGCCGGCCGCCTCGACGTCGTCCTTATCGAACTGCGTCACCAGGTTGCTTCCGTCCGGTTCGCAATATAGCGGGCTGAAGTCGGTCAAATTTCCGGGTGCGATAACCACACCACCGGCGTGCTTGCCGGCGTTGCGCGCCAGCCCCTCCAGCTGTCTGGCCATATCGATCAGCTGCGTGACCTCTTCGTCCTGCGCATAGGCCTGTTTGAGGTCCTCGCTCTCCGCCAGCGCCTTTTCAAGTGTCATGCCAATCTCGAACGGCACCATCTTGGCCACACGGTCGGTAAAGCCATAGGCATGACCGAGCACGCGGCCCACGTCGCGCACCACCGCTTTGGCGGCCATCGAGCCGAAGGTGATGATCTGCGAGACGGAATCGCGGCCATACTTGCTCGCGACGTAGTCGATCACGTGGTCGCGCCTGTCCATACAGAAATCGACATCGAAATCCGGCATGGACACACGCTCAGGGTTGAGAAAACGCTCGAACAGCAGATCGTGCTCGAGCGGATCGAGATCGGTGATCTTCAACGCATAGGCGACCAGTGAACCGGCGCCTGAACCACGGCCTGGCCCGACCGGGACATCGTTGTCCTTGGCCCATTGGATGAAGTCCGCGACGATCAGAAAGTAGCCCGGAAAACCCATGCCGATAATGACACCGAGTTCAGTCTCCAGCCGTTCCGCGTAGGGTTTTCGACGTTCGGCAAGATCGTCGGCCGTGGGATCGAGAATTCGCTGCAGGCGAGACTCCAGCCCCTTGCGTGATTCGGCGCGGAAGAAATCGTCGATTGTCATCGCAGCCGGGATCGGAAAGTCCGGCAGATAGCTCTTGCCCAGCGTGATCTCCAGATTGCAGCGCTTGGCAATCTCGACGCTGTTGGCCAATGCCTCGGGGACGTCGCTGAACAGTTCGACCATCTCGGTCGGTGAGCGCAGATACTGCTGGTCCGAATATGACTTCAAGCGACGCGGATCGTCCAGAGTCCGACCCTCGTGGATACATACCCTGACCTCATGCGCCGCAAACTCCTGCGGCCGCAAAAAACACACCCCATTAGTAGCGACCACGGGCACCGCATGGGCGGCTGCCAGTTCGACGCTCGCATGAAGGCAGTCCTCTTCGTCGCTACGTCCTGTCCGCACCAGCTGCAGATAGTACCGATCGCCGAACAGCTTCCGCCAAAAGTCCAGGCGCTGTTCCGCCAGCGCACGGCGCCCAGACAGCAGCGCCCGCCCCACATCACCCTCCCTCGCGCCGGAAAGCGCGATCAGACCGGCAGTCGTCTCGGGCGTAAACCAATCGGGTTCCATCATTGCCCGCTCGAGACGCTGACCTTCGCGGTAGCTGCGCGAGACCAGTTCGGTGAGATTGCGATAGCCCCGGGCGTCTTGCAGCAGCAGGACCAGGCGATCCGGTTTGTTGGCGTCGTCGGCGTTGCGCACCCAGGCATCGACGCCGCCGATCGGTTTGATCCCGACTGCCATGGCGGCTTTATAGAAACGCACCAGCGCAAACATGTTCGACTGGTCGGTCAGCGCGACAGCCGGCATACCCAATTCGGCCACCCGCTGCACCAGCGGTCTGATCCGTGCCACACCGTCCACGAGCGAATACTCGGAGTGCACATGAAGGTGGACGAACTCGGCTGGCATAACCTTGGTCAGGCTGAGTGATAAGCGGTGAGTGGTCGAAGGATAGCGCGGTCAAGCCAGGGGCGTCACGCTGGTTTGCCGCCGACCGGCGGATCCCTTCAAAGGCACCTCGCGCAGTCGCACGGACGTTATCTAATCGTCTTAAGTTACTCGATCAGGCAGCGAACCGGGGCGAACGTGCGGCGATGTATCGCACTCACGCCAAGCGCTGCAAGCGCCTCGAGATGCGCCTTGGTAGGGTATCCCTTGTGCCGCGCCAGTCCATAGCCGGGATACTGCACATCCAACTCGACCATCTCCCGGTCGCGCACCACCTTGGCGATGATCGACGCCGCCGAGATGCAGGGCTCACTGGCATCGCCACCGACGATGGCGCGCGCCGCACAACCCAGCTGCGGCACGCGGTTGCCATCGATGAGTGCAAACTGCGGCACAATCGCAAGTCCGGCGACCGCGCGCTGCATCGCGAGCAGACTGGCCTGTAGGATATTCAGGCGGTCGATCTCGGCAACTTCAGCACGCCCCAGCGACCACGCAAGCGCATCGGCGCATATCTGTTCGAACAATCGCTCACGACGCCTCGCCGGCACCTTCTTGGAATCATCCAATCCCTCGATGCGGCAGCCCGGCTTGAGGATCACCGCTGCCGCCACCACTGGGCCCGCCAGCGGCCCGCGCCCTGCTTCATCGACGCCGCAAACCAGGTGCCTAGCCTGCATATACCACCGATTTCCTGCTGCGGCTCCCGATACACTCGCCATGGCCGGGCGTACTCGTTACGAAAAACGGTGAGAAACGCAGGCTAGACAAGACCGCGTCCCCTGAGCAGTTCGACCACCGCAAGCGCCGCCTCCCGGTTGGTATCGGTGCGCAGCTCGCGGTGGATCTCCGCGTAGCGTTCGGCGATACGTTCACGCAGCCGCTCGTCTTGAAAGAACTCCAGCAGCGGCGGCAGGAGATGCGCTGGCTCGCATTGACCCTGTATCAGTTCCGGGGCAAGGCGCTCGCCGGCCAGCAGGTTGGCCATGGCGATATGAGGTGTCTTGACCAGATTGAATATGCGTGCAACCGCATAGGTCGCGCCCTGCACCTTGTAACCAACCACCATCGGACGCTTGCTGAGCAAGGCCTCCAGGGTGGCAGTGCCTGACGCAGTCATTACCACATCAGCCGCGGCCAGCGCCAGCCGACTTGCATTCCGGGCAAGCACCGCATCCAGCGACGGTGTCATCTGGCGCAGCTTCTCCTCAAACAGTGCCGCAGTCGGTTCGGTAACCAGCGGCACCACGACCTGCAGCTCCGGGAGCCGTTGGCGCAGGGCGGCGGCCGCCTGCAGGAAGGGTCGCGCCAACCTGCCAACCTCGCTGCGGCGACTACCAGGTAACAGCGCGAGCACCGGCCGGTCGGGCCGCAGACCCAGTGTCTCCCGCGCCGCTGCGCGATCCGGTTGCATCGGCATCTCAAGGGCCAGGGGATGACCGACATAGTGTGCCGGTATCCCATGGCGGGCGAGAAACGCCGCCTCGAACGGAAAGATGGTCAACAAGAGATCCGCTGCCCGACGTATCTGCCTCACCCGTCCGGTGCGCCATGCCCACACTGTCGGGCTGACATAGTGCACTGTGGGCACGCCCGCATCACGCAGGCTGCATTCCAAGTCAAGATTGAAATCGGGCGCATCGACCCCGATGAAGGCCGCGGGCGGTGTATCGCGCCAGCGTTCCCGCAGGTGCGAACGCAAGCGAAACAGCCGCGGCAGGTGCTGCAGCACCTCGAACAGGCCCATCACCGAGAGGCTGTCCATGGGCTCCCAGGCATCCATGCCACTGGCACGCATCAATGGGCCGGCTACACCCTCGAACTGCACCTCTGGCAACCGTTTGCGCAGCGCATCCATCAAACCTGCAGCCAGCAGATCGCCAGAGGGTTCGGCAGCCACGATTCCTATGCGCAGCGGCGTCACGCCAGCTCCTCTCAGCGAATGATGCTGCGTTCACTGAGATCGAGAAAAGCGACAAGCACGCGCAGTTCCTCGCTGTCTGATGCGGCTGCGGCGATCTCCTCCCGCGCCGCCGCCAACGGTAGGCCTGCTGTATAGAGAATCTTGTAGGCGCGCTTGATCGTCGCCAGCTGCTCTGGACTGAACTGGCGACGGCGCAGACCCTCGGCGTTGATACCGTGCGGTCTGGCCGGGTGCCCCCCCACCATGACGTAGGGCGGCACATCCTTGCTGACGATACTACCCATCGCAGCGAAGCAATGCCGTCCCACCCGACAATACTGGTGAATGACACTAAAGCCGCCAAGGATAGCCCAATCGTCGACATGCACGTGCCCCCCAAGCGAGGCGGCATTTGCCATGACCACATGATTGCCGATACGACAATCATGAGCGACATGCGTATACGCCATCAACAGATTGTCGCTGCCGATCGTCGTTACGGACTTATCCTGGACTGTCCCGCGATGGATCGTTGTGAACTCACGAATGGTGTTGCGGTCACCAATCTCCAAATAGGTGGTCTCGCCGCCGTATTTCTGGTCCTGGGGATCTTCGCCGATAGAGGCAAACTGAAAGATCTGGTTATCCCGTCCGATTACGCAAGGGCCACGGATCACAGCGTGCGGACCGATCTCGCTACCCTTGCCAATCTGTACATGCGGACCAATCACCGCGAAAGGCTCAACAACAACGCCCTCATCCAGTTCAGCCGCAGGGTCAATGACGGCGCGCCGATCGATCACGTTCAGAGGGGCCGCGCTGTGCACATGATTTCAGCAGAGGCCACCAGGCTGCCGTCCACCGTGGCTTCGGCGGAAAACACCCAGATCTCGCGTCGATTCTTCAACACCCCGACCTCGAAACGCAACTGATCACCCGGAATCACCGGCCGCTTGAAGCGCGCCTTGTCGACGCCCACCAGGTAATAGATGCACTCCTCCGGCACCGCGGCGCTCTCCATCGCCAGCAAACCGGTCGCTTGTGCCATCGCCTCAATCAGCAACACCCCTGGCATAACCGGCTTGGTCGGAAAATGCCCCTGGAAAAAGGGCTCGTTGGCGGTAACATTTTTGAGTGCGACCAGACGCTTGCCCCGTTCAACTTCGATCACCCGGTCGACCAATAGAAACGGGTACCGATGCGGCAGCAGACTCTTGATCTTCTGGATATCCATAGCGTATCGCGCAACCTCCAATTTCGTTGCCGCGTGCCAGACTCGGGTGCATCATCGAGGCTGAAAACTCTAACAGCCGTGTACGCGTTCCTGGTGGCGCAATGCCGCCAATTCTTTCTCCAGCGCCTGTACCCGCCGCACCATATCATCGAGCTGGCGTAAGCGCGCAAAGTTCTTGCGCCACCGCGCATGCTCCATCGCAGGGACAGTTCCCGCGTAAGTACCGGGTTGTTTGAGGGCACGTGATACCGCCGACATCGCCAACACTTCCACATGATCGCCAAGCACGACGTGGCCATTGACCCCTACACCGCCGGCTATTGTGCAATAGGCACCAATCTGCGCAGAACCGGCAATGCCCGTGCAGCCCGCAATCGCCGTGTGCTCACCGATCTGCACGTTATGACCAACATGTACCTGACTGTCGATCTTTACGCCGCTGGCGATCACAGTGTCGCCAATAGCACCGCAATCGATAGAAGAACAGGAGCCAACCTCGACGTCGTCACCCAGCACCGCGCGACCGATCTGCGGCACTTTCACCCAGGCTCCCTGATTATTGGCCAGGCCGAAGCCATCGCTGCCGATAACTGCACCGGGGTGGATCAGACAACCCTTGCCGAGGCGTGTATCGGCGCACAGGGTTACCGCCGCGACCAATCGTGAGTATGCGCCAACGACAACGTTGTCCAGCAGTATGCAGCCAGGCCCGATAAACGCCCCTTCTTCGACGACTACACCTGCGCCAAGATAGCAGTTGGCCCCGATCTCTACGCTGGGCGCCACTGATGCGGAATCCTCGATGCACGCACTGGGATGTATACCGCCTGCACCCTGCTGGATCGGATACAAGGCGTTCATCACCCTGGCATGCGCAAGATAAGGGTTGTCCGACACCAGGCAATCCACTGGGCAATCGGCTGCGTCTTCCGCGGCCAGGATCACCGCCGAGGCCTTGGTGGATAGAAGCTGCGATCTATAACGCGGATTGGCAAGAAAGCTTATTTCGCCTACGCCGGCATGCTGTAGCGTTTCTACACCTGTAATCACTCGCGCGGGATCTCCCCGCAGTTCTGCATCGGCTATTTCGGACAGCGCCGCAAGACTCAATCCAGCAAGGCGCACGCGATCACTTTGTCGCGGCATTCAATTCACGCATGCGGGCCAGCACCTGATCGGTAATGTTTGCGCGCTCAGAGGCCCAGGTGACGCCGCTCTCGAGCACGATATCAAGGTCCTCCGCTTTGGCGACTTCAGCAATCACCTCCGACAGCATGCGGCGTAAGCGATCCATTTCCTCGCTGAGCCGCAAGCGGCGATCGCTTTCCAGCTCCTCTTTGGCGTTCTCCAAGCGCAATGTGCGTGAGCGGATATCCCGCTGCAGACTCTTCGCCTCCGCAGCACCCATATTCGCCTGATCGCGCACCAGCTTCTGCTCCAGCAGATCAATTTGATCCTGCTGCGCCATAACCTTGGCCTCACGAGCCGCAAACTCAACCTTGATCTTTTCGCGAACCTCAGTTACTTGAGGCGCCTCGGTCTGCAGGCGGACGACGTCTACAACAACGACATTCACGTCGCCGGCATTCGAGCCACTAGATAAGGACCACAGCGCCACGAGCGTTACAGCAATCCGTCGTCTCATCTTCACTATGCCTTTCAGAAAGTTTGACCGAAGGAGAACTGAAATTCTTCCCTGTCGGTATCCCCATCCGTTTTCAATGGAACCGCATAGCTGATCGTCAGTGCGCCGACCGGCGACAGCCAAGAGAAACCAACCCCTGCCGAGTAACGCAGTTCATCGCTCTGAAAAAAACCGTCGTCACTGGTGTCGACCACACTCGCTGCGTCGAGAAACGTTGCCAGACGGATGGTTTCACTATCCTTTTTCCCGAACGGCGGAGGAAACAACAGCTCCGCACTCGCCGCATAATAGCCGTTTCCGCCCAAGGGATCGTCATTCGAATCGCGCGGGCCGATGGAGCGGGCCCGATATCCGCGCACGCTGCCCGGTCCTCCACCAAAAAAATTCTCGAAGAACGGCAGTTCACTCGTTTTGCCGTAAGCGTCACCATAGCCCACCTCTCCTTTGGCCGAGAGAACAAGGCTCTTCACGAGATCCCAGTATTGCCGGTATTCGTACGAGATCCTGTAGTACTGCAGGTCGCTGCCCGGAACAGTGGCCTTTCCGCTGAGCGATTGCAGGACACCCGTATTGGGGAAAATAGCGCTATCGCGGGAGTCTTGGCGCCATCTCGCCGTTACCTCAAAGTCCAGGAACTTGTCTCCCTCGTCGTCTACGAACTCCTGAATCTCGTCAGAGGCGTCGCGCCCCGATTTGAAGTCAGTGTGGTGCACCGCTGCGCCGAGGTTGAAACGGTTGAATTCGCTGAGCGGGATTCCGAAACTCACCCCAGCAATGGCATCGTCGGTCGTGTAGTCGGCGGTGTCGAGATCATCGAAGTCGGTCTCGCTGTAGCTTAGGTTGAAGCCGCGACTGACACCGTCGATGGTGTAGAAGGGGTTGGTGTACGAAACCTCATAGCGTGTGTTGGCGCTGCTGGTCTGGAACGCCAAAGAAACCCTTTTCCCGGTACCCGCAAAGTTGTCCTGATTGATGGAGGCATTGAGGACGATGCCATCAGATTGTGAATATCCGATACCGGCCAACAGGCTTCCCGAAGGTTTTTCGGTGACCGCAACATTGATATCGACCTCGTCACCCGATCCAGGCACCGACGGCGTTTCGACGCTGACGTCGCTGAAGTAACCGGTCCGCTGCGCGCGTTCACGCGACAGCTTGAGTTTTTCGCCAGAGAACCAGGCAGATTCCATCTGGCGAAACTCGCGACGGACTACTTCATCGCGTGTTCGCGAATTCCCCCTGACGTTGATACGCCGCACATAGGCACGCTTGCCAGGGTCTACAAAAAAGGTGACCGCGACGGTCTTGTTCTCTTCGTCAATCTCCGGGATGCTGTTGACATTGGCGAAGGCATATCCCAGATCGGAGAGTCTTGCAGAGATGCGCTCACTACTCTCCACGACGGATTTGCGCGCGAAGGGTTCACCGCGCCGCAATCTGATCAGCGGAAAATACTCCTCGGGTTTACCGATGACATCGCCGGCAAGGCGAATATCGTTGATCGTATGGATCGAACCTTCGGCGATATTGATTGTGATGTAGATGTCCTTTCTGTCGGGCGTAATGGTGACCTGAGTGGAGTCGATCTTGAAACTCACATAGCCGCGATCAAGATAATACGAACGCAGAGTCTCGAGGTCGCCAGCCAGTTTCGGGCGCGAATACTGGTTTTCCTTCGTGAATCCCGACAACCATCCACCGGTCGAGAGCTCGAACTCGTCGAGCAGATCGCCCTCCGTGAAGGTGCGATTGCCGATGATGTTTATCTTTTTGATCAATGCCGTATCCCCTTCGATGATGTCGATGTCTATCGACACGCGATTGCGCTCGAGTGGGGTGACGGTTGCAGTCAGTTCGACGGCATACTTGCCCAGGTTGAAATACTGACGCTCGAGTTCCTGCTCGATGCGGTCTAGTACAGAAGGCTCGAAGGCTCGACCTTCGGCCAAGCCGATGTCTTTCAGCCCCTCTTTCAGGGCTTCGGTCTCAATGGATTTGTTGCCCGAGAAATCGATCGCTGCGATCGCTGGTCGTTCGGTCACGACCACGACCAGTACATCCCCCCGCTTCTCCAGCTGAATATCCTTGAAAAACCCGGTTTGGTAGAGGGCGCTGATGATTTCCGATGTGCGGTCGAATTCGAGGTAGTCGCCGGGTTTCACCGGCAGATAGTTGAACACCGTACCGGCGGTTATACGCTGCAGGCCCTCGATACTAATGTCACTGATCCGAAATCCTTCTGCGATCGCATGGGTGGTAAAGCCCAGCAGTAGGAGAACACACCAGAGTCTGGCCCGGACGTACACGCTCTTCGAAACCCTCGTCTCTTTGGCGAGGCCAGCGCAAATCGGGGCCCCGGCCGACATTTTTCGAGTGAGGATTATAGGGTATTGGCCTAAGCAAAAGTAGGCTCGCGCGCGTGTTGCGAATCACGAGCCGGAATGAGTCCGGTGGTTAATTGAAGACGCGCATTAAATCGACGTAGAAAGCCAGGGTCATCAGGCCGAGCAGCAGGATCAAACCCACCTTCTGTCCCTGCATCATGGCCGCCTCGGAGACTGGGCTACCCTTGATCGCCTCGATTGCGAAATACAGCAGGTGTCCTCCGTCCAGAACGGGTACTGGCAACAGATTGAGCACGCCCAGACTGATGCTGACGATCGCCAGGAACTTCAGAAAGTAGACAAACCCGATGCTCGCGGTCTTGCCAGCGGTATCTGCAATGGTAATGGGTCCACTGAGGTTGTGAATGGACGCCTGCCCGGTCAGGATCCGCCAGATGACCTTCAGGGTGAGCACCGAGTATTCGGCCGTACGAGAAACTGCTGCCGGAAACGCCTCTCCCCAACCCATTCGATAGGTGACTTCATAGCGCTCCTTCAGACCTGGGACAGGTTGATTTGCCGCACCGATCCGCCCAATCACCGCGTCTTCTCTCACGCGCGGTGCCGGCGTCAGGCTGACACGCTGCTCGGTGCCGTTGCGTTCGAAACGCAGATCGATGGGTACACCAGGGCGCGCCTGGACGTACTTCACCCATTCCCCCCAGTTCACAATGGTATTGCCGTCGGCGGAAAGGACAAGGTCGCCCTCGCGCAGGTCAGCGTCTGCTGCGGGCTCGCCGCGCAATATCTCCCCGAACACCGGCGGGGCATCTGGACGCTCCGGCGCCAGGCCCAGATGACCCAGCAGGTCCTTGGTTTCGCCGAGATCCCCGATCTCGGCAGAGGGCATCACCCGGACGTGCTCGCTGCCGCCGGCGTCGCGGACCCGGATTCTCAGCGCTGGCTCGGAGAGCGACGCTGTCGCCAGCTCCTGCATGGCGAGAGACCATGTCGGCGTGACCCGACCATTGATCGCAAGGATCTCGTCTCCCGGCCGCAGCTCAGCGCGCGCGGCCGGGCGATCCGGCGATACGTCGCCGATCAGGGGCCTCAGGCCGGTCTCGCCGAGGGTGAGCACGCCCCAAAATGCCAAAATGGCGAACAGAAAATTGAACATCGGACCCGCAACCACCACTGCGGAGCGCACCCACAGCGACTTTCGATTGAAGGCGCGATACAGTTCCTCGCGTGCCACCGGCCCCTCACGCTCGTCGAGCATCTTGACATAGCCGCCGAGCGGGACTGCCGCGATCACATACTCCGTCGCATCTGGACCCGCCTGCCGACGCCAGAGCGGTCTCCCGAATCCGATGGAAAAGCGCAGGACCTTGATCCCAAGCCGTCGCGCCACCCAGAAGTGGCCGAACTCGTGCACCGCGACCAGTAGACCGACCGCCACGATGAAGGCTGCGATTTTGAAGATTAGATCGTCCATGGATATCTCAGACCACCTGCCGGATCTGTTGTTCCGCGAGCATCCGCGCCTCCGCATCGGCGGCCAGCAAGGCCTCGAGATCGTCGGCCGGGCCTTGTGGGTAGGCCACCAGGGTGCGCTCTACCGTCTGCGCGATCTGCGTGAAACCCAGCTCGCCCGCGAGGAATCGGGATACCGCCACCTCATTGGCGGCGTTGAGTACTGCAGGCGCCGTACCACCCGCCGCGACGGCCTCGAAGGCCAGGCGGA
This sequence comes from Chromatiaceae bacterium, assembly GCA_024639005.1. Lineage (GTDB taxonomy): Bacteria > Pseudomonadota > Gammaproteobacteria > Chromatiales > Chromatiaceae > Thiosocius. The sequence continues at coordinate 23,968 of JAHEJD010000010.1, forward strand.
GGCAGGGGAAGCGTTGCGGATCGGGGGGCTCGAAGTCCAATCGGGCAACGTCGAACAGATTGAGACCGGCCACACCCGAGCTATGCCGCTGCGGCCAGGCCAAGGCCTGGGCTATCGGCGTGCGCATATCCGGATTGCCGAGCTGCGCGATTACTGAGCCGTCGACGTACTGCACCATCGAATGGATCACGCTCTGCGGGTGAACCACCACATCGATCTGCTCCGGGCGGGCGTCGAACAGCCAACGCGCCTCAATCACCTCGAGCCCCTTGTTCATCATGGTCGCGGAATCGACTGAGATCTTTCGACCCATCTCCCAATTGGGGTGCGCGCAGGCCTGCGCTGGCGTCACCGCATGCAATTCGGCCAGCGAGCGTCGTCGGAAAGGTCCTCCTGAGGCCGTCAGTAGGATCCGCTCGACCCCAATGGCGTCGAGACCACGGTCATAGTCGGCCGGCAGGCACTGGAAAATGGCATTATGTTCGCTGTCGATCGGCAGAATTTGTGCCTTGTTCGCCTTGGCCGCCGCCACGAACAGCGCGCCAGAGACCACCAACGCCTCCTTGTTGGCCAGCAGGATGCGGCGCCCGAGGCGCACTGCGGCCAGCGTGGGGACGACGCCCGCCGCGCCAACGATCGCCGCCATGAGATCGGTCGCATCGGTATGCGTGGCTACCGCAGCGAGGCCCGCCGTACCGGCAAGGACATCGACCGCCAGACCTTCCGCCTGCAAGGCCGCTTCGAGGGCCTGCGCACTCTTGGGATCGGCCATCGCGGCCAGTTGCGGGAGAAACTGGCGACACTGCGCCAGCATGCCCTGTACGTCGGTATTGGCGCTCAGGGCCACCACGCGGTATCGGTCGGGATGGCGCGCAATGACATCCAGGGTGCTGATCCCGACAGAACCGGTCGAACCCAGGATTGCCACAGATCTCATGCCTTTGCCCCGACCAGGCCAATCCCGAGGGCAAATACCGGCGCTGCGGCGAGCAGACTGTCAATGCGGTCCAACACCCCGCCGTGCCCGGGCAAGAGTCGGCCGCTGTCTTTGACCCCCGCCTCTCGCTTCAACCGGCTCTCCCAAAGATCGCCGCCGATTGCAGCGACGGTCACCACAACAGATAACAAGACCAAGGCCCACAGCGGTGAATCCCCGGTCAGGCCGCTCTGTGAGAGTGCAACCCCACTGGCCACCGCGCCCAATACAGCGCCCCCCGCACCGGCCCAAGTCTTGCCAGGACTGACAAATGGCGAAAGCTTACGACGGCCAAAGGCCCGCCCGGCAAAGTATGCGCCCGAGTCCGCAACCCAGGTCAACACGAAAAGGAACAGAACCAACGCTGGGCCCTGCGGTCCCGAGGCATGCAGCGCAGCGATCGACAGCCAGGCGCTCACCAATACCAGCCCCCCCAGTAGCAGGATCGCCGGGCGCATCGATTCCACCAATGGCAGCCGGCTGTGCCGCGCCAGCAGGATGACAGTCATCGACAACCACCAGAAGGTCATCGCCCATTGCAGCAGCGCGATATGCGCAGGCAACAGATAGTGCCCTGTGAGCCAGCATGCCATTGCCACCGCAACCACAAAAGCCAGCCTGGCAGGCGCGCCGCCCAGGTGGCACAGCTTCGCCATCTCGTTGGCCGCCAGCGCCACTACGACCCCGAGCAGCGCGGCAAAAACCGGATGCTTGAGCAACAGGATGCTGCCAACGACCAGTGGCAGCAGCAGCAGCGCCGTCAGCAGACGCTGCCTCAGCATCAGGATGTCTCCCGCAACTGCGCACTGGTCTGCCCGAAACGGCGCTGACGTCGCGAGAACTCGGTGACCGCCGCGCGGAATTCCGCGGCATCGAAGTCCGGCCATAGCACCGGCGTGAAGTAAAGCTCTGTATAGGCGCAATGCCACAGCAGGAAATTGCTGATCCGCTGGTCCCCGCCGGTACGGATGAAAAGGTCGGGGTCGGGCAGGCCGTTGAGGGCAGTGGCGCGCGCAAATACCTTTTCGTCAATGTCCTGTGGATCCATATCACCGCTGCGCACCGCAGCGGCAAGCCTGCGCGTCGCCTCGATGATGTCCCAGCGTCCGCCGTAGTTTGCGGCGACCTGGAGAATCAGGCGATTGTTGCGCCGTGTCGCATGCTCTGACGCGCGAATGCGTTCTTGCAGTTTCTCCGGGAAGGCGGAGACATCGCCGATCACGCGCAACTGGATGTCATTGGTCTGCATCCGCTTGACCTCGCGTTGCAGCGCGGTCAGGAAAAGATCCATCAACAGATTGATCTCCGACCGCGGACGCCGCCAGTTCTCGCTACTGAATGCGAACAGAGTGAGTACGCCGATACCCTGCCGGATGCATTCCTCGATGGTACTGCGGACACTGGCCACACCCGCCCGGTGTCCGGCATGGCGCGCCTCGCCACGCGCCTCGGCCCAGCGGCCATTACCGTCCATGATGATCGCCACGTGCACCGGGACAGGCCCGGTTGTCATCGGGATCTCGCCGGTTTCCATGTCGTGCGCCATGCCCGACCCGGCACCCTCAGACGGACATCAGGTCGGTTTCTTTCTTTTCCAGCAGCTCGTCGATCTCCTTTACGTGCTGATCGGTCAGCTTCTGAATGATCTCCTGACCCCGTCGCTCATCGTCTTCAGAGATCAGCTTGTCCTTGACCAGCGCTTTGAGGTCGTTGTTGGCGTCGCGCCGAATGTTTCGCACCGCCACCCGCGCCTGCTCAGCCTCGTGGCGCACGATCTTTGTCATGTCACGCCGGCGTTCTTCGGTCAGCTGTGGCATAGGGACGCGAATCAGGGTTCCGGCCGTGTTCGGATTGAGCCCCAGATCCGATTCCATGATCGCCTTCTCTACCGCAGTTACCATCTGCTGCTCATAGGGCTGCACGGTAATCGTACGTGCGTCCTCGACGCCGATATTGGCGACCTGCTTTAGCGGAACGTCGGCGCCGTAGTAAGACACCGTTAGGTGATCCAACAGGCTCGAATGAGCTCGCCCGGTGCGTACCTTCGCCAGGTTTTCACTCAGTGCCTCGACGCTTTTACCCATGCGGCTTGCCGCATCTTTTTTTACGTCGTCGATCATGACTCCTCTCCACTTGTAACCAGGGTCCCGACATCTTCACCCTGAACGATGCGCTGTAAGGCGCCCTCAAGGTTGATATTCATCACTCGCAGCGGCATGCCGTGCTCCTTACACAGAACCACAGCCGTCGCGTCCATTACCGCCAAACTCTCGCGCAGCACACGATCGTAGCTCAGTCGAGGGTAGAATTCGGCACTAGGATTATGAACGGGGTCAGCGGAATAGACACCATCGACCCTGGTTGCCTTGATCATCAGGTCTGCCGCGAGCTCTATTGCCCGCAGGCTCGCGGCCGAATCCGTTGTAAAATAAGGATTTCCGGTACCCGCCGACAGGATTACCACGCGACCGGACTGCAGATGATCGACAGCCACGTCGCGGCGGTAATGTTCGCAGACCGAGTCGATTCGGAACGCCGACATCACGCGCGCGTCGATCTGGCGTTTGTGCAGCGCGTCCTGCATCGCGAGGGAATTCATCACGGTCGCCAGCATCCCGATTTGGTCGCCGGTGACGCGGTCGAAGCCACCGCCGGCAAGACCGGCGCCGCGGAATATGTTGCCGCCCCCGATCACCAGTCCGAGCTGGATGCCGCGCTTCGCCAAGTCTGCGATCTCCCCGGCGATGCGCTGCATTGTCGCGGGATCGATGCCGAATTCACTGTCGCCCATCAGGGCCTCGCCACTGAGCTTGAGTAGTATCCGGCGTGGGGCGGCGTCTGGCATAACGGGACTGATCTAACCTCGAATTAGCAGCGGGAAGCAAACAGCCCGCGATAACGCGGGCCGTTGCCTAAATCAATCGCCGCGTGCGGCCGCTGCCTGGGCCATGACTTCCTCGCGGAAGTCTTCAACCTTCTTTTCAATGCCTTCGCCCACCTCGAAGCGGGCAAAGGCGTTGACTTTCGCAGCGTGATCCTGGAGCAGTTTGCCCACCTTCTTATCCGGATCCTTGACGAAAGGCTGGCCGACCAGGGTTACTTCGCCCAGATACTTGCGAACACGGCCTTCGATCATCTTCTCGATGATGTTGTCCGGTTTACCGCTGTCCCTGGCCTGAGACTCGGCAATCTCGCGTTCTTTTGCCAGCATCCCCGCCGGCACCCCGTCTTCGTGCACGCAAATCGGATTACTGGCAGCGATATGCATGGCCAGATCGCGCCCCAGGCTCTCGTCGCCCCCGCTTACGTCGACCAGCACGCCAATTCGCACGCCGTGACTGTAGCTTGCCATCGTGCCCTGCACCTCATGGCGGAGGAAACGACGCACGGTCATGTTCTCGCCGATCTTCGAAACCATGGCCTGACGCGCCTCCTCAATGGTAGTGTCCTCCCCCTCGTGGAGGGGCAGCGCCATAAGCGCGTCGACATCGGCCGCATCGCTGTTGAGAACGCGCTCGGCAACCGCATTGGCGAACGACTTGAAGGTGTCGTCTTTGGCGACGAAATCGGTCTCGCAGTTTACCTCGACCATCGCTGCACGCCTGCCGCCGTCTGCTTGCGCGATGACAATTACCCCATCGGCGGCCGTCCGGCCTGCCTTCTTGGCGGCCTTGGCCTGACCGGATTTGCGCATATTCTCGATAGCGGCCTCGATGTCACCATTTGTTTCGGTCAGTGCCTTTTTGCACTCCATCATGCCTGCGCCAGTGCGCTCGCGCAGTTCCTTTACCAGAGAAGCAGTGATCGCCATGCTGTGTACCTCGGAAATTCTCAATATGGCTGATAACAAACGGCCCCCGGCCGGCAAGCCGGACAGGGGCGCATCATCGAATCGTTGTCGGCGGAGGCTCTAGCCGGCCGCCGCCCCTTCCGTATGCCCGCGGCCCGCGGCTGCCGCCGTTGCCGCGGCTGCACGACCTTCCAGGATGGCCGCCGACGCGCCTTGCACGTACAGCTGCACCGCACGGATGGCATCGTCGTTGCCCGGAATCACATAGTCGATGCCTTCCGGGTTGTTATTGGTGTCGACAACACCGATGAGCGGGATATCCAGCTTCTGCGCCTCTGCAACGGCAATCTTTTCGTGACCGGTGTCGACTACGAACAGCGCATCCGGCAGGCCGTTCATCTCCTTTATCCCCCCGAGACTGCGCGCCAGCTTGTCTTTCTCTCGACGCAGCGTCAGCGCCTCTTTCTTGTTGAACCTGGCCACCATCGAGCCATCGGCATCCATGGCCTCCAGCTCTTTCAGGCGCTTTATCGACTGCTTGATCGTCTTGAAGTTCGTCAACATGCCACCGAGCCAGCGATGGTTGACGTAAGGCATTCCGCAGCGCTCCGCCTCTTCCTTAACCACGTCGCGAGCGGATCGCTTCGTGCCGACAAACAACAGCCTGCCGCCATTCGCCGCCAATTTGCCGACGAAGTTCATGGAATCGTTGTACAGCGGTAGGGTCTTTTCGAGGTTGACGATGTGGATCTTGTTGCGGTGACCGAAGATATAGGGACTCATCTTCGGATTCCAGTAGCGCGTCTGATGGCCGAAATGCACGCCAGCCTCTAGCATCTGGCGCATTGAAACGTTGCTCATTATTAGGGTTTCACTCTGTTAAAGTTGGGTTGGGCCTCCACGTACCCTGACGGCCAACCCGGATTCTATCGGGCACCCGGACGCCAGATCGCAGCACGTGTGTGTCGTTGTTGTGGGATCCACGGCTCCGGTTCGTGACCCGCAGCCGGTGGCTCCCGATAACCCTGAAAACAGGGTTGCTTGACGCTCATTGCCGCCAAGCGGCGCGTTTTATACCATAACAGGGCCTGGGCCTCAATCTTGTTTTGGCGCCAAGACGTTGTTTTTCTCACCAATTCCACGCGCGGGGCGCCGATGGCCGTTATCATCAAAACGCCGGAAGAGATCGAAAAAATGCACGTCGCCGGCCGCCTGGCCGCCGACGTGCTGGAGATGATCGGCGAGCATGTGAAGCCTGGCGTCAGCACCGAACAGCTGGATAGTATCTGCCACGACTTTATTGTTGACGTTCAGAATGCGGTCCCCGCGCCCCTGAACTACCGTGGGTTTCCCAAGTCGATCTGCACCTCCGTCAACCACCAGGTCTGCCACGGCATACCGGGCAGCAAGGTGCTCAAAGACGGTGATATCGTCAACATCGACATCACGGTGATCAAAGACGGTTTTCACGGCGATACGAGCAAGATGTTCTTCATCGGCAAGCCGTCGATCCTTGCCCAGCGCCTGGTCGGCGTGACGCAAAAGGCAATGTGGAAGGGGATCGAACTGGTGAGGCCGGGTGCGCATCTGGGCGATATCGGGCATGCGATCCAAAAATTCGTCGAATCCAGCGGCTACTCGGTGGTACAGGAATACTGCGGTCACGGCATCGGTCGTGGGTTCCATGAGGATCCTCAGATCCTTCACTATGGGACGCCGAACAGCGGCCTTCAACTGCAGGCCGGGATGACTTTCACCATCGAGCCCATGGTCAATGCGGGCCGGCGCAACGTCAAACTTCTGCCGGACGGCTGGACCGTCGTTACCAAGGACCGAAAGCTCTCGGCGCAGTGGGAACACACCATCCTGGTAACCCCAATCGGCTACGAAGTGCTGACCCTGCGCAAAGAGGAGAGACAGGCCGCAACCGGCTGACCGCATGATCGATCCCCTGATGGCAACCCTCGATCGGCGGCTCGAAGCCGGCGAACCGCCGATCGCGGCTTTCAAGGCCACGGTGCGCGACGCCCGCGCGCTGCTCGCCACGCGCTTCGAGCAAGGAACGCGCGCCAGCGTGCTCGTGAGGACAGCGGCGCAGTTCACCGATGCCGTGATGCAGCGCGTGTGGCCGCGTTTCTTTCCAGCCGATGCCGGGGCCAGCCTGATCGCCGTCGGTGGCTATGGCCGCGGCGAACTGCATCCCGCGTCTGATGTGGATGTACTGATCCTCACCAATGACGATCCCCAGTCGCTGGCCGAATACATCGAACCGCTGGTGATGTTTCTGTGGGATATCGGTCTCGAGATCGGTCACAGCGTGCGCAGCCTGGGGCAATGCGTCGATGAGGCACGCGCGGATATCAGCGTGGCCACGAACCTCGTCGAGGCGCGCTGGCTGGCGGGCAGCGGCGAACTGTATGCACAGCTCGGCGAGGCAACCGGACCGTCGCATATCTGGCCGAGCCGGCAATTCTTTTCCGCCAAACGCGAAGAACAGCGCCGTCGGCACGCCAAGTTTGACGACAGCGGCCACAACCTCGAGCCCAATGTAAAAGAAGGTCCAGGAGGATTACGCGATATCCAGACCATTGGCTGGGTAGCCAAGCGACACTTCGGCGTCAGCACAATGGCGGCCCTGGTCGAGCATGGTTTCCTGAACGACCAGGAGTACCGGCAGCTCAAACGTGGCGAAGAGCACCTGTGGCGCATTCGCTACGCGCTGCATCTGTTGACGGGTCGTCACGAAGACCGCTTGTTGTTCGAATATCAGCGGGTGCTGGCCAATCAGCTCGGCTACACCGACGCGGATAGCAATCTTGCCGTCGAGCAATTTATGCAGGACTACTACCGCAGGGTGGTAGAGATGCAGCGCCTGAACGAGATGCTCCTGCAGCTTTTCGAAGAGGCGATCCTATTGGACAACCAGCTTGGGGAACCGGTGCCGATCAATCGCCGCTTCCAGGCGCGCAGCGGCTATCTGGAGGCGGTAAATTCCGGGATATTTGCCCGTTACCCGCTGGCCATGCTCGAGTTGTTTCTGATCCTGCAACAGAACCCCCAAGTCCTGGGCGTGCGCGCTAGCACCATTCGACTGATCCGTGCGCACAGGCATCTCATCGATGAACGCTTCCGCAGGGACATCCGCGCGCGCGCTCTCTTCCTAGAGATCTTCAGGCAGCGCGAGGGGCTTACCCACGCGACTCGGCGCATGCACCGCTACGGCATCCTGATGCGCTACCTCCCGGCCTTTCATGCCGTGACAGGGCTGATGCAGTTCGACCTGTTCCACGTCTACACCGTGGACGAACACATCCTGATGGTGATACGCAACATGCGCCGCTTCGCGCTGCCGAAGCATGCGGCAGAATGCCCGCGCTGCAACCAGGTCTTTGCGCGGATCCCCAAGACCGAACTTCTTTACTTGGCCGGCCTGTTCCACGATATCGCCAAGGGCCGCGGCGGCGATCACTCCGACCTCGGTGCCGAGGATGCGCGAGAGTTCTGCCTGAAACACGGTTTGTCGGCGTTTGATGCCGATCTGGTTGCGTGGTTGGTAAAGAAACACCTCGTCATGTCCTCCACCGCCCAACACCGGGATATTGATGACCCGGACATCATCCAGGATTTTGCGCAGATGGTGGGCAGTCAGACACGCCTGGACTATCTATATCTGTTGACAGTCGCTGACATGCGCGGCACCAACCCGGGGCGCTGGAACTCGTGGAAGGCCGCGCTATTGGATCATCTCCATACGCGCACCGGCGCGGCCCTGGAGCGTGGCCTCGACCAACCGCAGGAGCAGGATGAGGTAATCACCGAACGTCAGGCCGAGGCACGGGTGCGACTGCTGAAGCAGGGCTACGACCACGACCAGATCAACCTGCTGTGGATGTCCCTGAGCACGGACTATTTTCTGCAGAATTCGGCGGATGCCGTCGTCTGGCACACGGAACTCCTGTGGCCGCCGGGTAAGAATTTCGATTGCCTGCAGGTGGAGCTGCGCGCCGATCCGGTACATCGCTGTACCGACATCTGCGTCTACGGACCCGATAGTGACGAGCTGTTTGCCCATTCTGCAGCGCTGCTTGACCAGTTGGGTCTGAACATCCTCAGCGCACGGGTTCAGACGACGTCTCAGGGGCTGAGTATCGGCACCTACCTGGTCCTCGAGGAGGATGGCACCCAGATCGTCGGCGAGGAACGGGTGCAGGGTATCAAGTTTTACATGCAGGATAGTCTCAACAGCAGCGAGCCGCCGCAGGGCGTACTCCGCATCCCACGTCAGCTCAGGCCTTTCCAGACCGCATCCGAGATCCAATTTGAACAGGACGAAGGCCGGATGTCGACATTGCTCAGACTAAAGACGAGTGACAGGCCTGGCCTACTGCGTCTGGTCGGCCAGGCCTTCGCGGCCCACAAACTGCGACTGTCCGACGCACGCATTGCGACGGCCGGCGCCGAGGCACAGGACACCTTCGCTATCACCGATCGCGAGAACCAACCCATAACCGACCCGGAACGGCTGCACGAGATTGCCAAGTCACTTCGGGACATCCTGGACGATTGATGGCGGGACCGGTCAAGCGCGCTGCTCTATCAGCTCCCATGCATTGCCGTCGGGGTCACGACAGAACAGCGCCCGACGCCCCGACTTGCTCAGGGTGTAGGGGATTCCGGCCGCGTCCAGGCGCGCTATGAAGCCGTCCAGGTCGCGTACCGCCACGGCGGTATGTCGATCGCGCCCGCCGTGTGGCGGCCGCCCCGTTTGCGGGTCCGGATTTGGCAGCTGCAATAAATGGATCTGCTGATCACCCAGCCGAAACCAGACACCCGGGAAGCCGAGCTGCGGACGCGCCGCATCGATCGCCAAACCGAGAACGCCCTGATAAAAGGCCAGTGAACGGCGGCTGTCCTCGACGACAAGACTCACATGATGTAGACCAATGACCTCGCTCATGTCGGCAACCCCTCCTTGAATATCGCAATCATTGCCGCGCTGACGATCAACGCCCCCCCCAACCACTCCTGCAGTGAAATCATCTCGGCCGCCAGCAGCCAGGCCGAGACCGCGCCGACGATAAGTTCGAACAGCATGATCACCGCAGACCGCTGCACCGGCATATTCGATACACCGTAGACCACCGCCAGCGTCGACAGCATGAAACCGCCGATCCCCAAGGCTATCGCACCCGCCCAGGCCACTGGCGCCACGTCGGGCAGCGCCGGCGATTGGAACAACACGAACAGCGTCGCGATGATGATGACACCAAACCATGCCAGGTGGGTCTTAGCGCGGATTCCGATCGCGGTAATCCGGCGCGTCATCACATTGTTTACCGCGAATGCAAGGCCGGCGCTCGCCGCCAGCAGGTCGGCCCGGTTCAGCGGCACGTGCCCGATCACGGGATCCCAAAGCATGATGATGGCGCCGCCGATGCCCAAGCCCAGCATCACCCAGGTGTAGCCGTCGAGCAGCTCATGTAACAGCCAGCGGCCCAGTAATACCGTCCAGATGGGCGACAGGTAGAACAGCAGGACGACCCGAACGACCTCGCCCTCGAGCACCGCCAGCACGAAAGCGACATTGGCCCAGCCGGCGCCGAGCACGAGTGTCAGGGCCTCCCACGGCTGCCGACGCAGGCCCCGAATGGAAAAACGGACAAAGGGAGTGAAAACCAGGAACGCCGCGGCGTAGCTCACCAAGACCAACCAGGCACCGTGCATGCCCATGCCTTCGAGGATCCGCGACGGATACCAGACCACGCCCCAGAACGAGGCCGCAAACAACAGCGCCAGCACCGGCGCGAGGGCCAGCGTCGGGGCGTTCACAGGCGTCACCGACGATCCGGGGCCAGCGCGGTCACACGCCCGGCTCGCGCCGCGCCGTGTTGGATTGTGGGCGGTGCCCTATAATCAGGCGCCCGTAAAGATTCTGTCGCTCGCATGAACCCCGACCTGGACAAACTTCAGCCCTACCCCTTTGAGAAACTGAATGCCCTCAAGGCGGGCACTTCATCGACGGCGAAACCGCACATCGCGCTGTCGATCGGCGAGCCGAAGCATGCCACACCCGAACTCATTACGGCAGCGTTGCAGCGGCACCTGGGCCCAGGTCTCGCCAGCTATCCGATGACCAGGGGGATCCCTGAGCTGCGCCAGGCAATCTGCGAGTGGTTGTCGCGGCGTTTCTCGCTACCATCCGATTCGCTCGATCCGGAACACCATGTGCTGCCGGTGAACGGCACGCGCGAGGCCCTGTTCGCCATTGCCCAAGCTGTCGTAGACCGCGCGCGACGCGCCGTCGTGGTGTCACCAAACCCTTTCTACCAGATCTACGAGGGTGCAGCGCTACTGGCAGGCGCCACACTGCACTTCGCCCCCTGCCTGAGCCAGAACGCCTACCTGCCGGATTTTGACGCCGTGAGCCCGCAGACCTGGACAGACTGCCAGCTGCTGTATCTGTGTTCGCCCGGCAATCCCACTGGCGCGGTGATGTCGCAGCAGCGACTGCAATGGCTAATCGATCTGGCCGAGCGCTATGACTTCGTGATTGCCGCCGACGAATGCTACTCGGAGATCTATTTCGACGAGGTTCAACCACCGGTCGGTCTGCTGCAGGCGGCCGCCGCCATGGGCAACACCGACTATCGACGATGCCTGGCGTTTCACAGTCTGTCCAAGCGTTCCAACGCCCCGGGTCTACGATCCGGCTTTGTCGCCGGCGATGCGACTGTACTGGCCGAGTTTCTGCGCTACCGCACGTATCATGGCTGCGCGCTGCCGCTGCAGCATCAACATGCCAGCATTGCGGCATGGCAAGATGAGACGCATGTGCGCGAGAACCGCCGGCTGTACCGTGAAAAGTTCGCTGCGGTGCTCAAAACGCTCGATGGCTGCCTGGATGTGACCGCGCCCGATGCCGGCTTTTATCTGTGGCCGAGGACGCCGATCAGCGACGAGGATTTCGCCCGCGAGCTGTATTCAAAGCAGCAAGTGACCGTACTGCCCGGACGCTATCTATCGCGCACGGTGGCCGGCGTCAATCCCGGCGCCGGGCACGTGCGGATGGCCTTGGTGGCCGGCGAGGCCGAGACGGTCGAGGCCGCTCGACGCATCAAGGAATTCGTAACCCGCCTTTGAACTCTAGTGGGCTGCTTGGTAAGTTCGGTAACACTCAGCCGATCCACAAGCGTCATCGGCAAGGCTCGCGAGCGCCGGACTAGCCGTTGCTAATTCAAGCGAGCGAAACGCAGGCGATGGCGCTTGTGGACCGGCCCGAAGGGAGCCCCGCTACTTGGCCAATACAGCGTTGCACTTCTTGAAAAGGGCCTGCCATTCCCTGCGAAGTGCGCCTTATCTTGGCCAAGTAGCGGGGCTCTGAGAGTAACCGAACTTACCAAGCAGCCCACGAGACACCGCGAGGAGAACCTCATGAGCAACATCCAGGCCATTATCGGCGATGCCTTCGAAAACCGCGCCGATATCACGCCGCGCAACGTCAGCACACCGGTACGCGATGCCGTCGTGGAGGCCATCGAGCAGTTGGACCGCGGCGAGATCCGCGTCGCGGAAAAGCGCGACGGTGCCTGGGTCGTCAACGACTGGGTAAAGAAGGCCGTCCTGCTGTCGTTCCGCATCAACGACAACGACTTCATCAAGGGCGGCTTCACGAACTATTATGACAAGGTGGCGTCGAAATACGCCGATTACAGCTCACGCGAATTCCGTGACGCCGGCGTCCGCGTGGTGCCGCCAGCCACAGCGCGCAAAGGCTCGTATATCGCATCCAGCTGTGTGCTGATGCCCTCCTACGTAAATATTGGCGCCTTTGTCGATTCCGGCACCATGGTCGATACCTGGGCCACCGTCGGATCCTGCGCGCAGATCGGCAAGAACGTGCATCTGTCGGGCGGCGTGGGCATCGGCGGCGTTCTGGAGCCACTGCAGGCCGCACCGACGATTATCGAGGACAACTGTTTCATCGGGGCACGCTCCGAGGTCGTCGAGGGCGTCATTGTGGAGCAAGGCTCGGTGATCTCGATGGGCGTCTACATCGGTCAGTCGACGCGGATCTACGATCGTGAGAACGATGAGATCATCTATGGACGAATTCCGGCAGGCTCGGTGGTCGTCTCCGGCAATCTACCCTCGAAGGAGGGCAAATACAGCCTGTACTGCGCAGTGATCGTCAAGCGCGTCGACGAAAAGACGCGTTCAAAGGTCGGCATCAACGAGCTGCTGCGCGATATCTAGTGTCCTGGAGCACGACGTGGTAACGATCTACGGAATTCCGAACTGCGATACCATGAAAAAGGCACGCGCATGGCTCGGCGAAAACGCCGTCGACTGCCATTTTCATGACTACAAGAAGGCCGGCATCGACGAACGCCGGCTGCGCAGCTGGGTCGCAGAGCTGGGTTGGGAGGCATTGCTCAACCGGCGTGGCGTGATGTGGCGGAAGCTGCCACAGCGCATCAAGGAGGGTATCGATGAGGAGACTGCGGTCAGGGTGATGCTGGAAGCGCCGAGCATCATCAAGCGCCCAGTGCTCGACACAGGAACGGCAAGGTACGTTGGATTCAGTCCAGAGCAATATGCACAGATCTTTTTCAATCCATGAGTCGCCTGTTGGCACGACCAGCCGCGCGAAACGCGCGAGGCCGACCGCTCATGCAGCGCCGGACGTCATCGTTACATCATGAGCGATACCCTCGAGCTCGCGCTTGACCTGATCCGGCGGCCGTCGGTCACCCCGGAAGACGCCGGCTGTCAGGCGCTGATGATGCAGCGCCTGGCGGCGCAGGGTTTCTCCACCGAGCCGCTGCCTTTCGGCGACGTGGGAAATTTCTGGGCGCGGCGCGGGCGTGCCGGTCCGGTCTTCTGTTTCGCCGGTCACACCGATGTGGTACCGCCCGGTCCCCTTGATCTGTGGCACTCCGATCCGTTCGAGCCGGCAATTCGCGATGGTATCTTGTACGGTCGGGGTGCGGCGGACATGAAGGGTTCGCTGGCCGCGATGGTCACAGCCAGCGAACGCTTCGTCGCCCGGTATCCGACCCATAAGGGTTCGATCACCTTCCTGATTACCAGTGATGAAGAGGGACCTGCCGTCAACGGCACAGCCAAGGTCATCGAGAAACTGCAGGCGCGCAGCGAGGCCATTGAATGGTGCCTGGTCGGGGAACCGTCTTCGACGAGACGGGTCGGGGACGTAGTGAAAAATGGCCGCCGGGGTTCGCTGGGGGGCGTACTCGTCGTGCGCGGCGTCCAGGGCCATGTCGCCTACCCGCACCTGGCGCGCAATCCGGTCCACGCAGCCGTCCCGGCGCTGTCGGAACTGACGGCGACCGAATGGGACCAGGGCAACGAATTCTTTCCCAAGACCACATTTCAGATCTCCAACATCCATGCCGGGACCGGGGCGACCAATGTGATCCCAGGGACCTGTGAAGTGGTATTCAATTTCCGTTACTCGACGGAGAGTGACGACAAGTCACTGCGCACCCGAGTCGAGGCCTTGTTGGACCGACACGACCTGGACTACGCCATTACATGGAACTCCTCCGGGCTACCCTTCCTCACCCCGGGCGGCGCGCTGATCGAGGCGGCACAAGCGGCCATTCAGACCATTGCCGGTTTCACCACGCAGCTATCTACCGCCGGCGGCACCTCGGATGGCCGCTTCATCGCGCCGACGGGCGCGCAGGTCCTGGAGCTCGGACCCTGCAATGCGACCATTCATCAGGTAAACGAATGCGTTGCGGTCGAGGACCTCGACACGCTCTCGACGATGTATGAGCAGATTCTCGTCAAACTGCTCACTTGATTAGACCCCGACCAAGCGCGACCAGCAGCTGCGCACCGACCGTGACGGCCCAGGCACCAAGCTTCCCCAGCACCAGCAGCAGCAGAATCACCGCGAGCCAGGCGACATAGTGGACCAGGCCCTCGCCGCCGATCTGCAGTTGCGCGGCAACCTGGGTAGTCTCGCGAAAATAGTCGGCAAACTGGGCGATCCCGTCGGGTCCATGGAACAGCCCCCAGGCGACGTAGATGGCCCCACCCAGCGCCCAAACACCGAAGCCGACCAAGATCAGACCGAGTAGGCCGAAGATCGCCAGCAGCACGGACACCAAGGGCCCTTGCCGCAACTCTGTGTTCAATTCCATGTGAAGCTCCCGCGTTGGGGGGGTCAGACGCTGCCCGGCCCAAGCCCAATGGCACTTACTTTAGTACTTGCGCCCCGGCGCATTCGACCCACGGGACGCCGTGAACCCGTCCGTGGAGGCTCGACTGCCGCATCCCTGCGGCAGACGCCCGATGATCGAACACGCCGGCGCGCTGATCGATGCCTGTTGGTGCGCTAAGAAAGGGCAATGGGGCTAAGCCGACTGCCTGCCGCGCCTATTCTTTCAGGTTTAGCTGCAGCTGCCCGTCGCGCACGCTAATATCCTCGACGCCGTCCGCAAAGCCTTTCCAGAAACCCTGCTGATCACCGAATTCGCCGACCAGGTCGATGTTCTTAAGCCCGCCCAGCCAGGCGTTGGGTATCGGGATACCCATGACGCTGACGCCCTTGAGCGCCACCGTCGGGCGGTCACCCCGATATGCCATCTCCACGCCGGCCGCGACGCGCAGCGTCTTGCCGCCGAGGAAGGGAAAATCAGGATCGACCGGGACCAGCAGGCGCGCGCTGACCAAGTCATCGGCGAGATCGACCGCTAGTTTCTTGGCCAGGTCAGGGTTCTTGGCAAGCATCGCATTCAACTCGCGTTCACTGAAGCTCACCGCGCGCTCGGCACCGGCCTCCGAGTAACGCTCGGGCCTCAGCCATTGCGCATCGGTCTCCTCAGACGCATCGGTGGGCGGCCGCGGCAACGTGCCGGGATCGTAGCCGATCACCCGCAGCTTTGCGTCCAGCGTCCGTTGTTCCGCAGCACTGAGCTCGACTGGCGTGAAGTCTTTGGCATAGATATAGGTACCAACCACCCAGTAGGTTACCGCGACGGTCACCAGCACCGTGGCCAGTACAATCCATAAAACCTGACTGCCGCGCAAGCCGCTGTTGCGCGTCGGGCTTTCGATCCCTTGGGTATCTGAAGTCATAGGCAATCTTTGAGATGCTATCGTAGGTTCCTGCCCGCTACCGGCCAGCGAGTCTTGCCGCGCTGATACCGAATGGTCTGTTTCGCGCGTGCCTTCGCACGTTCGATCGCGCTCTGCTGAGAGCCGATCTCTTCAGCCTCGTCGCGCGGCACGCGCTTGACATAGCCACCGTCGGACTGCATCTCCCAACCGTTGCGGTAGTCTGCCAGCTGACTGTCGAGCATCTCACGCAGTTCCTGACGCAGACTTTCACCCTCGACGGGCGTCACCACCTCTACCCGTGATTCCAGATTACGCTTCATACAATCGGCCGAGCCAATGAAATATTCTTCATCGCCGCCATTCTGGAAGTAGTAGATGCGCGTGTGTTCCAGGAAGCGACCGACAATGCTGATGACCTGTGCACTTTCCGACAGCCCCGAAACGCCGGGACGAAAGCGACAGGTATCACGCGCGATCAGATCCACCCTCACGCCCTCGCGACTGGCCTCATACAGCGCCCGCGTGATGTCCACGTCTTCCAGGGCGTTCATTTTGAACTGGATGAGACCTGGCTTGTCCGCGCTGTGCAGCGAGCGTTCGCGCTGGATGCGCGCCAGCAGCGCCACTTTGAGCACCTTGGGCGCGGGCAGCAGCTTGCGATAGTAGCGCTCCGGCGTATAACCGGTGGTGAGGTAGTTGAACAGCTCCGTGGCGTCACGCCCGAGATCCTGATCATTGGTCAGGATTCCGAGATCGGAATACAGACGCGCCGTACCGGCGTGATAGTTGCCGGTACCGATGTGCAGGTATCGTCGGATGCCGTTGTAGTCGTTGCGCACCACCAACACGATCTTCGAGTGAGTCTTCAAACCGACGACGCCATAGGTTACATGGATGCCGGCCTCTTCCATGCGCGCCGCCCAGCGAATATTCGCCGCCTCATCGAAACGCGCCTTCAGCTCCACGACCACCGCCACCTGCTTGCCATGGCGTGCGGCCCGCACCAGGTTGTCGATTACCTGGGTATCGCTGGAGGTACGATACAGCGTCATCTTGATGGCACGGACCTTTGGATCGAGGGCCGCCTCCTTTAGAAAACGTTCGACCGAGGTACCGAAGCTCTCATAGGGGTGCTGCAGCAGGAACGGGCCACGGTCGCGAATGAGGTGAAAAATGTTGGTGCCCTGGCTCAGGTCGGGGTGGTCGACGGCTTGAAACGGTTCGTCATGCAATTCTGGCGCATCTATTCCAACCAACTGGAACAAATCGCGCATGGCGAGCATGTCCCCCCCTGCATTGAAGACATCCTCGTTCTGGTCCAGTCCGAGCTCTGCCGCTAGCATCCCGCGGCTCGTCTCGTCCATGTCGCCCTGGATCTGAAGGCGCACGATAGGCGCAAAACGCCGATCACGCAGTTCCGATTCGATCATCGACAGCAGGTCATCGGCATGCTCTTCGTTGCGCTCGGTATTGGCATTCCGCGTGACGCGAAAGATGTGCATGCTGATAACCTCCATCTCCGGCATCAGCATGTCGAGATTGTTGCGCAAGACCGCCTCGACCGGGACGAAGTGATTGCGCCCGGGAAGTTTAATGAACCGCGGCAGGTTTCCGCCGGTTGGCACCTTGATGCGGGCCAGGGAGCTGCGCCCCTCCTGGTCCGGAAAACGCACATGGGCGAGGAGATTGAGCGAGAGATTGGAGATAAACGGAAACGGATGCGCCGAGTCGATCGACTGTGGCGTGATCAACGGAAAGATAAAATCATGAAAATGTGCACGCAGAAAGTCGATATCGTCCCGTCCCAGGGCGTCATAACCGACGATCTCGATCTCGTGCGCGGCCAGCTCGCCGCGCAACCCGTGAAAGATTTCGCGCTGCGCCTGTTCCTGCTCGCGCACTGCGCTGTAGCACTCAGCGATCTGCTCTCTTGGCGTCCGGCCGTCAACGGTCTTCACGGTCATGCCGGCGCCAACCTGCTGCTTGAGGCCCCCGATGCGCTTCATGAAAAATTCGTCGAGGTTGGAACTGACGATCGCGAGAAACTTCAGCCGCTCCAATAGCGGGTTGCGAGAATCCTCCGCCTCATAGAGCACGCGTCGGTTGAACGCCAGCCAGGTCAACTCGCGGTTGAGATACAGCGCCGCGTCGTTGAGATCGATCGTCTCAGGCGCTGTCGGCTCAGTGGCGTCGTCGATGTCTTGGGGCAGCACGTTCGGTTCTTTCATCGCAATTGACTCGTGGTGGCACGCTGTTCGAATAAGTATGAACGATTTCGGCACCGACTGGTGTGACACGGCGCAATCGAGGACGCTTGGTATCGAATCCAGCGACACTGAGCGCAGTATGAACTGGCGCGGCGTGATGCACGATCTCCATCCGCATCCGGTGCGTTACGGCTGGCGCCTGACTCACCCTAGGCAATGCCTGCACCGAAGCCATTCACGCGCCCGACGATCTCACCAGCCGCCGCGATGCCGGTGAGATTTCCCGGCTGGCTAGGCGTAGGCGTCAAATCCGAGGAGTTCGCGCAGCGCATGACGATCGCTGTCGCCGCCCACCTCGGCATAGGTCGCCAAGGCGCGATCGATTCGTGCCGATCCAACCTGGCGCGACACCGGACCCGCGACACCCTGGCTGAGGCGCTCGCGTTCGGCCTGATCGAACGGCTGTGCAAGCACGGCGCGACGGTCCTCCGCGTCGGCAGGATCACGCGCCTGCTGCGTTGGCCGAACCGCGCCGACAGAGGTCGGCTCCCGATCCACGGGATGGTGGGACGGATTCGGCAGTGCCGGCGTAATATTCAAGGCGATCGCCTATAAATACTCATAAGCGATGCCTATTATAGACGCCTTTAGGCCGTTTCGTTCCTCTGAATCTGACGTCAGAAGATCGCCACTCCGGAATTTTCGCCGCCAAGTTGTTGAAACTGCGAGACGAGGGCTTGGCAGTCAACCCGGGGGCCAGTGCATCATGCGACCACCCAGCAGATGCAGGTGAACATGGAACACGCTCTGCCCACCGGCCTCGTTGCAGTTCACCACGGTGCGATAGCCGGCATCGGCAATGCCCTCCTGAACGGCGATCGCGCGCGCAGCGCCGTACATACGACCCAGAATCACCTCGTCTTCCGGCTGCATATCGTTCAGTGTCGCAATGTGTTTGCGAGGTATCACCAGGGTGTGTGACGGCGCCTGCGGATTTAGATCACGGAAGGCGATGACATGATCGTCTTCAAACACCGTGTCAGCCGGGATATCACCGCTGGCGATCTTGCAGAAGATACAGTCTTGCATGGGTCCCCACCTCTTGAAATTTGTGGCCCCGGGCCAAGGCGCTACTCTGCGGCCACGCGCCGACGACCGGCAAAGGCATGCGCCAGGGTCCCGCCGTCGACATACTCGAGCTCTCCCCCGAGGGGTACACCGTGCGCGATGCGCGAGGTCGCGACGCCGCGCTCGGCAGCCAACTCACCGACGTAATGTGCCGTGGCTTCACCCTCGACGGTCGTGGTCATCGCCAGGATGAGCTCGGCCGGCCTAAGCTCGTCGAGACGCTGCGCGAGCTGGTCCATCCCCAGCTCTGCCGGACCGATGCCGTCAAGCGGTGACAGGCGCCCCCCGAGTACAAAATAGCGGCCGCGAAAACCCGTCGCCTGCTCAAGGGCCATTACATCGGATGGATTCTCGACAACGCACAGCACGCTATCGTCGCGTGTCGAATTACGACACAGCTCGCAAAGCGCATTCTCGGTCAGGGTGCGGCACATTTGGCAATGACCGATCGACCGCACGGCCTCGGCCAGGACTGCGGCGAGGCGCGCGCCGCCGGAGCGGTCGCGCTGCAGTATGTGGAAGGCCATGCGCTGAGCGGACTTCGGCCCCACACCCGGCAAACAGCGCAGGCTGTCGATTAATTCATTCAACAACGCCTTTTCAGGCATCCTGTCGCGTGCCTCGCGCGGCGATCAGAACGGCAGCTTCATGCCGGGCGGCAGGTTCAGCCCTGCGGTTACCCCGGCCATGCGTTCCTTGGTGTGTTCAACGATACGGTGCGCGGCGTCATTGCAGGCCGCGGCGACCAGATCTTCCAGCATCTCTTTGTCGTCGCTCATCAGACTGGCATCGATCTCCACCCGGCGCACCTCGTGGCGCCCGTTCATCGCAACCTTGACCAGCCCACCACCGGATTCGCCGGTCACCTCGGCACCGGCCAACTCCTCCTGCGCCTTCTGCAGGTCTTCCTGCATCTTCTGCGCCTGCTTCATCAGATTACCCATCGGTCCTTTCATCTCGATTCCTCTTGACTGAGTGAGTCGATGCGGCGGATCGAGTCGGGCACGATCTCCGCATCGAAGGTCTCCTTCACCGCCACCACCAGCGGATCCCCGGCGATATCCGCCTCGGTCGCCGCCTGACGCGCCCGCTGCTCTCGGGCCCCGTGCTGTGCCGGGGTCTCCTCGCCCACAGGACCGGCCGCGACCCGCAGCACAACCGCTTGACCGATGGCGGCCGCCACCGCCTCTTGAAGACGCCGCTCGGCGAGGCTGCCGATCAGGCTGCTGCAGGCTGGATCCAGGCGCAGCGCCAGGCGTTTACCATCCCAAGCATCGAACACGCAGTTCTCCGCCAGCTGGGCCGCCATTCCCTTCAGACCCAAGCCCAGGACGAATCCGCGCCAGTCGGCAAAGTCCGCCCTACCCTGGGGAGCCTGCGCAGCTGACTCGGCGAACGGAACCGCCGCCTCCGCGACCGGTGTCGCGTCGGCCGCCGGCGCCTCACGGTGTACAGATTCGCCGGACACCTGCGGTTTCGAACCCTCGGTCCGCCGCCCGGTCGCCGCACCCGGTGCCTCGTCGTCGAGATCCGGACGAAATGCCAACATCCGCAACATCAGCATCTCGAAGCCGCTGCGCTCGTCCGGGGCCAACGGCAGATCGCGCTGTCCCACCAATGCGATCTGGTAATAAAGCTGCGCGTCTTGCGGCGAAATCTGCTGTGCCAGCGCCTGCAGGCGCGCCACGTCACCCCAGCTGGCCTGCGCCGCCTCAGGCACCTGCTGCAATATCGCGATCCGATGCAGCAGGGTTACTACCTCGCGCAACAGACTCGCAAAATCCGGTGCATGTTCCGACATTGCCTCGATCTGCGCCACCACTTCTTGGGCCGCACCGGCGTGCACCGCCGCCAGGATCTCGGGCAGCCGTTCACTGGTGACCACACCGAGCATTGCGCGCACATCGGCGGCCTTCACCGCGCCGCCGCCGAAGCCGATCGCCTGATCCAGCAGACTCAGACCATCACGCATGCTGCCGTCGGCCGACCGTGCCAGTATGGTCAGCGCCGCTGGTTCGAACGCGATCTGCTCCGCCTCGAGGATGTGCCGCAACTGGCCTTCGATCTGTTCCACCGGCAGGCGCTTCAGATTGAACTGGAGGCAGCGCGACAGGACGGTCACTGGCACCTTCTGCGGATCGGTTGTCGCCAGCAGGAACTTCACATGCGGTGGCGGCTCCTCGAGCGTCTTCAACAGGGCGTTGAAGCTGTGCCCGGAAAACATGTGCACCTCGTCGATCAGGTAGACCTTGTAGCGCCCGCGTACCGGCGCATAGGGGACGTTGTCGAGGAGCTCCCTGGTGTCCTCGACCCCGGTCTTCGAGGCCGCATCGACTTCCAGCAGATCGACGAAACGCCCGTCATCGATCTCGCGGCAGCTACTGCATTCGCCGCAGGGCGTAGCACTGACACCAGTATCGCAGTTCAACGACTTGGACAGTATTCGAGCCAGCGTGGTCTTGCCGACGCCGCGCGTGCCGGTGAACAGATAGGCGTGGTGCAGCCGGTCATTGTCGAGCGCGTTGCTCAGCGCGCGCACGACGTGCTCCTGGCCGACCATTTCGGCGAAGTTGCGCGGGCGCCATTTGCGGGCAAGGACCTGGTAGGACATCAAGGCATGGGGGGTCGGTGGTACACAGAATGAAGTCTACCCTATGCACCGGGGCGGCAACACAATTGGGGCGGCGGCCCCGCCAGCGATTCCCGGCGCACAAGTCAACTGCTGCGGCTGCTCCCTTCCAGGCCTGACCGGGTTCACAATCTATTGTCGCGGGAGACCAACGGGACCGCCATAGAACCGCAGATTATGCCTGAAAACGGACCCACGGATAAGCCACCTATCGCTCCAAGGCAGATCGAAGCGGCTGCGTTGCCGCATCGTGCGAAGAGACAGCGGCTGTGGCTGCAGGCGGCTGGGAGAAACCCTGCAAAGGCCGCGGCCGCGCAACCCGGACCTGGCCTACAATCAAAGGTGGTTTTTTGAGTTTTTGGACAGTCACATGCGGCACATAAAAAAGGCACTCTCCTACTCGGTCGCGGGCACCCTCGGACTGACCGTGATCGCAAGCCTTCAGGGATGCAGCGATCAGGGACCGACAGCGCCGAACCTCAGCGGGTTCGACAGCGGCCAGGCCGACCCGACACAGGACTATTTTCTGGTCATCGAGCAGACCAGCTCCGCGCCCGATACCTACCGGGTGGCAGAACGGCATCCGACCACCGGCCCGACGCGCGCCATCCTGCGCATGACCGACGGCCAGGAGCGATTTCTCTCCACGGCAGAACTCGAGCAAATCGCCGCGCAGGAGGCCGCGAAGGTCGAGGGCGGCAGCTCGCGCCTCACCGAGGATCCAAGCATGCACAGCGGCGGTCTGTCGCTCGGCGAGACCCTGCTCGCTGCCGCGGCCGGCTCGTTGATCGGTGCGGCATTGGCCAATCGTCTGGCGTCCAACAGCAACTTCCAACGCACCCAACAGAGTTACGGCGGCGGCCGACCCACAGCCAGCATCTCGCAGCCTGCCAGGCAACAGAAAGCGGCCAGGAGCACGCCGCGCAGCGGTTTCTTCGGCGGGCCGAACGGCAGGTCATCCTCGACGAGCAGCTACGGATCGTTCGGCGGCTGAGTCATGCCTGAGACGCGCGCCGTCGAGCCGCTGAGCCGAGCGGTGCTGGAAGAGATCGGTATGACCTGGCATACCGACAGCGACGGCAGCAGCTACATCGGTGAGGAGCTGGTCGAGGTCAGCGAGGCGGAGGCCGAGGCCTATTACGCCGCTGCCAATGCGTTGTATGACATGTGCGTCGAGGCCGCCGGCGTGGTAATCGCAGAGCGGCGCTACACCGAACTGGGGATCCCCTCGAACATCATCGAACTGATTGAAGGCAGCTGGGAACGTGACGATCTGCACCTTTACGGGCGCTTCGATCTCGCCGGCGGGCTCGACGGGCTGCCTATCAAGCTGATCGAGTTCAACGCCGACACGCCGACCAGTCTGTTCGAGACCGCCATCATCCAGTGGGCGCTGCTAAAGGCCAATGCAATGGACGAGACGCGCCAGTTCAACAACCTGCACGAAATGCTAAAGGAGAACTTCCGCCGTCTGATCACCCGCGACCACCCGTTGGACGAATTCGGCGCACGCTATGCCCGGGAAAAAATACTGCTCTCCAGCGTAAGCCAGCTGCCCGAAGACGAACGCACCGTTCGCTATCTGCAACAAATCGCACACGAGGCTGGCTTCCTGACCGACTTCTGTTATCTGCATGAGGCCGGCTTCACCACCGATGAAGGCGTGTTCAACAGGGATTCACAGCTCGCCGACTTCTGGTTCAAGCTGTTTCCCTGGGAAGATATCGCCGCGGACGAACTCGATCTGACTCGCTTGCTGAGCAAGATGGTGACGCGAGGGCGCACGCGGATTCTCAATCCGGCCTACACCCTGTTATTCCAGAGCAAGGGCATCCTGAAGATCCTGTATGACCTCTACCCGGACTCGCCCTACCTTCTGCCGACCGACTTCAGTCCCCTGCCGGGCATAGAGCAGGTCGGCAAAACGATGTTCGGACGAGAGGGCGCCAATGTGCGCATCCTCGCGGCCGACGGCAGGGACCTGCAAGGGACCGACGGACCCTATGCGCATCACAAGCCGGTCTACCAGGCGCGTGCGCGCTTCGCACAGGACGCGTCGGGACGGAACTATCAGGCGGGGGTGTTCTATGTCTGGGAGGCCTGCGGCCTTGGCTTTCGCCGCGGCGGCGCCATCCTCGACGATACGAGCAAGTTCGTCGGTCATATGGTCGTCTGACCGCGCGCAACGAGGCTTCCGCTCAGCGTCCTCCGCCCGGCGCGTCCTGGGCCATGCTGAACTCGCCGCCATCTGAGAAACTTACACCGCCGAGGTGTCCGTCGACCGACAGGCGCCCGGAGATCTCGTATCGCAGGGGCTCGCCGGTAGTGCGCGCCTGCAGCCCCTGGATCAGGCGCAGCATCCCGAACGCCGTACTGACCATGCGCACGTCGAGCTTGGCGTCGGAGTAAGCGGGGACGGTGACATCCTGGTCCGTGACGCCGGAGCCGAAGTCCACGCCATTGATCGCCAAGTCGAAACTACCGCCGCGAATCTCGAGCGCTCGCTCGTCCCGGTTCTGCACCCGCAGGGTAACCTGATACAGCTGCTCGAGCAGCGTCGCCTCGACCACCCGGATATCGGAGACAGTGACTCGAACGGGGTCATGTGAGTAACCGGGGCCGACACAACCGATTGCCGTCGAGAGCACCACTAGGAGCAAAGTATTTCGAACCGGTTTTTTCATGGAAAAACGCTCCTGTATGGCGACCACGGTATACGACCGCCCAGATCGTGATCTGAACAGACAGGACCCGCGAGGGAAACCCTTTTCGATCGACATCCCACCCAGATCAAATTCGGCAGAACTATCACGTTACGACTGGCCTGCGCATCGGCTAACCTGATAGCCCGAATAAAACACGCCTGGAGCTAGATGGACAACAGCGGAATCCTGCCTCGCGGGGCGCTGCAGAGCCTGCTCGATGCACTGACTGACCGCGGTTACCGGACCATCGGCCCGCAGGTGCGCGACAACGCGATTCAGTATCTCGACCTCGCCGACGTTGGCCAACTCCCGGCCGGTTGGACCGATGATCAGGCACCCGGCAGCTATCGGCTCAGTCGAGTGGAGTCGCCGCGCTGCTTTGCCTGGGCTACAGGACCGCAGGCGTTGAAGCCCTATCTGTTCTGCTCGCGCGAGGTTTTGTGGCGGGCCGAACGCGACGCGACCGGCAAACTGGATTTCAGCACCTCACAAACCAACGGGGCGCCCGTGGCGATTATCGGCGCGCGCGCCTGCGACCTGGCGGCACTGGCGCTTCAGGACAGGCACTTCTTAGGCGCCATTCGCGATCCCTACTATGACGCGCGACGCGACACGCTGTTCATCGTCGCGCTGCACTGTGCGTTTCCGGCCGACACCTGCTTTTGCGCCTCAACGGGCGACGGGCCGCGCGCCAAGCAGGGTTTCGATCTCGCCTTGAGCGAACTCGACGAAGGTTTTCTGGTTGAGGTCGGCACTGAACGCGGCGCCGCCGTCGCTGCGCAGCTGCCGCTGCAGCCCTCCCGCCCCGAACAGCATCGGCAGGCGGAACAGGAGATCGAGGAGGCGGCGCATCAGCAGTTCCGCCAGTTGCCCTCACGGGACTTGCAGTCCGCCCTGTTCGCACGTCTCGAACATCCGCGCTGGGATGCCGTGGCCGCGCGCTGCCTCTCCTGCGGAAACTGCACCAGCGTCTGTCCGACTTGTTTCTGTCATGCCGAACAGGATGTGCCGGCGCTCGGCGGCGCGCGCACTGAGCACGTCCGTGAGTGGGATTCCTGTTTCAGTGTCGGACACAGCCATCTGCACGGCTTCGTGGTCCGGCCTGAGACGCGGCACCGCTATCGGCAATGGCTGACCCACAAGCTCGGCAGCTGGCACACGCAGTACGGCCGCAGCGGCTGCGTCGGCTGTGGGCGCTGTATCACCTGGTGTCCGGTCGGGATAGACATCACCGAAGAGGCCACCGCCATCACGGGCGACAACTGGGAACCGAGGGGAAGCGCATGAACCCCTACCTGCCGCGCGAGGCGCAGATAATCAAGCGCAGCGAGGAGTCGCCCAACACGGTCAGCCTGCTCCTCCGCCTGACCGACGGCCAGCCTTACGATTTCGCGCCCGGCCAGTTCAATATGCTTTATCTGTACGGCTGCGGCGAAGTGGCCATCTCTGTCGTCAGCGATGCCGAGGACAGCGGTCTGCTCATGCATACGATACGTGCCCTGGGCCGTGTTACGCGCGGTCTGACGGCGCTGAAACCAGGCGGCCGGATCGGTCTGCGCGGTCCGTTCGGGCGCGGCTGGCCGATGACCGAGGCAGAGGGACAGGACGTCGTGATCGTCACCGGGGGACTGGGTTGTGCGCCCTCGGTCTCCGTTATTCATCACATCCTCAGCCGGCGCGAACGCTATGGCCGCCTGAGCATCCTGCAGGGCGTGAAACACACCGACGATCTGATCTGGCGCGCTCAATACGACACCTGGTCGGCGCTGCCTGACGTTGAGGTGATGCTGGCGGCCGATGTCGCGGAACCCGGCTGGCACGGCCATGTCGGACTGGTGACGACACTGTTCGATCGCCTGCATCTGGCGGCCGATCGGACTGTGGCGATGCTGTGCGGACCGGAGGTCATGATGCGCGCGGGCGCCGAGGGGCTGCAGGTCCTCGGCCTCAATGCCGACAGCATCCATCTGAGCATGGAGCGCAATATGCAGTGCGCAGTCGGTCACTGTGGCCACTGTCAGATAGGCGCCCATTTCGTGTGCCGCAACGGTCCGGTATTCCGCTGGCCCGAGGTGCGTTCACTCCTGGGTACGCGGGGTTTTTGACATGCAGCGTCCACATATAGCTGTCCACAAGTTCTCTTCCTGTGACGGTTGCCAGCTGGCCTTTTTGAATGCCGGCGAAGACCTTCTCGAACTGGCACAGCTGGTCGACATACGACATTTCCTCGAGGCAGGCATCGCCGATGAGTACGCCCAGGTCGACATCGCCTTCGTCGAAGGCAGCATATCGACCAGCGAAGAGCTGACCCGTATCCAGCGCGTGCGGGCGAACAGCCGCTTCGTCGTTACCCTCGGCGCCTGCGCCACCGCCGGTGGGCTGCAGGCACTGCGTAATCTGGATGACAGCAACGAGGCCTGGAAACATGCCGTCTACGCACAACCGGAATTCATCCAGACCCTGGATCAGGCCGAGCCGGTAAGTGCCCATATCGAGGTGGACTTCGAACTCTGGGGCTGTCCGGTCAATGGCCAACAAGTGCTGGCCGCCGTTCAACAGCTATTATTCGGCGTCACGCCGCTGGACCCGCGCGACAAGGTCTGCATGGAGTGCAAACGCCAGCATGCAGTGTGCGTCATGGTCACTGAAGGCCGGCCATGCATGGGCCCGGTCACACGCACCGGCTGTGGCGCCCTATGTCCGCGGTTCGGCCGCGACTGCTACGCCTGCTTCGGTCCGGCCGAGAACCTCAACACCGACGCGATGTCGCAACGCCTGCAGGGGCTGGGGCTGCCGCCATCAGACATCGCGCGACGCTTCCTGTTCATTAACAGTCACGCACCGGCATTTCACGCGGCTGGACGACCTTTCTACCGCGAGGGCTTTGCAGATGACTGAACGCCGCGTCTCCATTCACGTACCGGCGATGACGCGCGTCGAGGGCGAGGGTTCACTGCGTCTGCGTATCGAGCATGGAAAAATAGAGGAACTGGCGCTGGATATCTTCGAACCGCCCCGCTATTTCGAGAAGTTCCTCGAGGGCCGTCGCTATCATGAGGTCATGGATATCGTCGCCCGAATCTGCGGTATCTGCCCCATCGCCTACCAGATGAGCGCGGCCCAGGCGCTGGAGAACGCGTTCGGTATTACGCCGACGGCCTGGGTGCGCGATATGCGGCGGGTATTTTATTGCGGCGAATGGCTACAGAGCCATGCGCTGCATGTGCATCTACTGGCCGCACCGGATTTTCTGGGCTTCGACAGCGTGATCGGCATGGCCGAGAAGCACCCCGAGGCCGTGCGGCGCGGCCTGCGCCTGCAGGGCCTCGGCAATGAGCTGATTCGGCTGCTCGGCGCGCGCTCGGTGCATCCGGTCGGGGCCTGTGTCGGTGGCTTCTTCCGTGCGCCGACGACCGAGCAGGTCGCAGCGATGCGCGATCGACTGAGCGCAGCTCTGCCCGATGCCGAGGCACTGGTGGCCTGGTCGGCCGCGCTGCCGGTGCCCGATGATGACCAGGCGTTTGTCAATGTGTCGCTGCGGCACCCCAGCGACTACCCCTTTGCCGAGGGGCGGATCGTGTCCGACAACGGACTGGATATCGCAATCGACGACTATGATCAGCACTTCGAAGAACAGCATCGCAGCCAGTCGACGGCGCTCTTTTCCGCGCTGCATGGCGAAGCCTACCTGGTAGGGCCGCTGGCGCGGCTGAACCTGAATCTGGACCGGCTACCGGCCGCGAGTCGCGAATTGCTCGCGCAGACCGGAATCAGCTTCCCCAGCAGCAATATGTTTCATAGCCTGCTGGCGCGCGCCATGGAGATCCATATCGCCGTGGTCGAGGCAATGCGCCTGCTGGAGTACTACGCCGAGCCGCCGATCGCGCATGTCGAGGTTACGCCGGTCGCAGGCGTCGGTTGCGGCGCGACCGAGGCCCCGCGTGGCCTGTTGTGGCAGCGTTATGAACTCGACGATCAGGGCATAATCAGAGACGCGCGCATCGTACCGCCAACCAGTCAGAATCAGGCCAGGCTCGAGGTCGACCTGCAGCAAAGCCTGCGTGCGTTCGGCCTGGACCAGGCGGACGACGCCCTGCGCCTGCGCGCCGAGACCGTAATCCGCAACTACGATCCCTGCATCTCCTGTGCAACCCACTTCCTCAAGATCGACGTCGAGCGCAGATGATCCGCGTGATCGGACTGGGTTCACCGTTCGGTGACGACCGGGCCGGCTGGGGCGTTATCGACTTGCTACGCTCACATGGCCTCTCCGGGATCGATCTGATCGCACTCGATCGCCCCGGCCACTCGCTGATCCACTGGCTGCCCGACGTGGATTGGCTGATCCTGGTCGACGCAGTATCTTCCGACGCCCCACTCGGCAGCGTGATGCGGCTCGATCCGGAGAGTCTCGACGAGGCGCGGAGTGGCATCAGCAGCCACGGACTGCAAATCGCCGGGGCGCTGCAACTGGCGTCGACGCTCGACTGCCTGCCCTCGCGGGTCGATATCTATGGCATCCAGGTCGGTCGACCCGATATGCAGGCATTGCGCGACGAGGTGGCAGGCGGCGCGGCCGCACTGGCCGACTCGCTCGCCCGCGCGCTGAGTCGCGCCAATTTATAGCCCGTTTACGTCGCGCATCAGCATCTCCAGGCTGCTGAGTTTCGGTTCCTCGGGTTCGAGGTCCGCATTAGCCTTTGACGCCGCAAGCATACGCTGGCGTTGCGCGGCGGCTGCAGCCACTGCGGCGGCTTCGGCTGCCTCGATAGCCGCGAGGGCCTGCGAAATCTCTCCGTCAACGGCGCGGATGTCGGCGTGATCGGGTACGGTGCGCCGGCCGCGTTCGACATACAGTGAGGCCCGATCATAGTCCTCGCTGTGCAGCGCAGCCCTGGCCAGCGTAGCGTAGCGTTGCGCAATCCGCTGCATGCCTGCCCGGGCATCAAGACTGTCAGGCTGTATCTGCAGCACCCGTTGCAGATAGAGATACGCGCTGTCATCTTTGGGCAGCAGCAGGCGATTCTCTGCCAAGGCCCGATCGGCCAGCGTCAGCAGATCCATGACCAACGCGGTCTCGACCAAGGTGGCATCGTCGAACGCCTCCATTGGAACCGTGGCAACCGGCGCTCCATCCCCCATGACATATTCGCTATCGGCGTCGCGCCGGGCGGCGGACGGCAGCGAAGCGGCATCGACTAAAAGCAACTGTTCCGCCAGATAAGGCTCGAGCGGCGGCTCCGCCACAATATCTGAGTCTTCTGCCGCACTGCCCGGCTCCAGGTCCACCGTCGACGTCACTGCCGCGGCCGGCGGAATCGGTGCGCGATCGAGACCCGGGTGTTGGCCATCGGATTCAGTCGAGGCGCTGCTCTCGGCAGGACCTCCCGTCAGATCCGGTGTGCTACCGACGTTCTGCACTCCGTCGTCCGAATCCGCTGCGCCGATCTCCGGCACTACCGTCGGCTGCGTGCCGCTATCATCGGGATCAGAAGGCAGCCGCTCATCGCTGCCGGCAAGGGTGACCGGCGATGCCGGCGCACTGTCGCTCTCCGCAATCGCCGGCGCCGTGGCGAGCGCCAAGATCTCGAGACTGTCGGGCTGCTGGGTAATGCTGTCGACGACTCCGCGGGTCACCGCAGCCAGATCGCCGACCGGGGGTACGGGTTCCAGCGCATCGTCAAGGCCGCTGTCGGCGCCGAGGCGACGCACATCTGCGACCGCGTCGTAGAACGGTTGCTGTTCAGCGACCCGAGTCCCCGCCGGCCAGTGCTGCGCCATGTCGCCAAGATCCAGCGCATCCGCACCGGGCAGCGCAAGATAGCCCTGGTCCTCATTCAACACATAACGCCGACCCTCCATGGACGCCTCATCCAGATCCATCAGCGGCTTGGGCACGACCTCGACCTCAAGCACCGTCTTCGCAGTCGGCCCACCCAGCTTCGAACTCAGGACCGCGACGGCGACGGCCGCAACGATACCCAGGCCAACAGTCACGGGACGCGGCCATCGCCACAACGCAGCGCGGTGCCACAGGGCCTCACCGCGCTCGGTGATGCCACTCGCCGGCGACTGCCGCCGCCAGGAGGCAGACGTGACCGCGGGTCGCGACGCAAAGGCTCTCACCGAGGGCTGCGAATTAGCCACTGCGGGCATCGCTGGCGATGCTGCTTCGCCCACAGGCGGCAAGTCGGCGGGGCACTGTCCGGACGCAGGACGCCGGCTCGACGTAGCTGCCGCGACTCGACCCCGCGGACTCGGCGTCAGGGCCAGACCATGGACCAAATCGAAAACCCCCTGCGACCCCTCGGCCGCGCGATCCGTGTCGTCGTGCAACGGCGCCAGCAACTCATCGCGCAGATCTCGCACCACCGCGGTGACATCACGCTCGTTCAGCGCATGTCTTTCTTCCGTGCTGCCAAGCAACAACAGGCGGCTGCAGATTTTGTTCACATGCCGGGGGAGGCCATGGCTGTAGTCGTAAATCGCCTTGACTGCCGGGCCGTTCACCGAGGGATCACCCGCCCAATCGGCATACTCCAGTCGGTACTCGATATATGCCTTGGTTTCCTCCAGGGTCATTGTCTGCAGACGGCAACTGGCAATGACACGCTGTTGAAACTGTTCCATCCCGGGGGCCGACATCACACCCTCGAGTCCCTCCTGACCGAGCAAGATGAGCTGAAACACCGGTCGCAAACGCGA
Source organism: Chromatiaceae bacterium (assembly GCA_024639005.1). Taxonomy (GTDB): domain Bacteria; phylum Pseudomonadota; class Gammaproteobacteria; order Chromatiales; family Chromatiaceae; genus Thiosocius. The sequence goes on from JAHEJD010000010.1 coordinate 55,196, forward strand.
CTGCATATCGGTCAACAGTCGCATCGACTCCAGTGACTGATGAGAGAGTGTCTGGGCTTCATCGATCAGCACCAGCGCCCGCCGCTGCGACTGTTCCAACTCGATCAGGTAGCGCTCGATACGATGGGAGAGCATCGCCCGATCCAGGCCTTCGACCGCTAGGCCGAAGGAATAGCCCAGCTTGCGCAACAGATCCGTCGGATTGAGATCGTTTGCGATCAATCGAACGCTGACAACCTGAGCGGGATTGAGATCGTTAAGAAGCCGCTCGGCAAGCGTTGTCTTGCCAGATCCGGATGGACCCGTAACCACGACAATCCCCTCACCGCGCTTTAGGGCATAGCGCAGGTAGGCCCATGCCTTGGCACAGCTCCTGTGCGCGAAACAGACACGGGGATCCGGCAACAACCGAAACGGGTCATTGCGCAGATGATAGAAACGCTCGTACATAACCGCTTGTCCTCACCGATCTTCAGGTGCTGGGAACCACCCTAACAGACCGGTTCAGGCGCGGAAAACAGCAGAAGCGAAGATGAGTGCTTTAAATCCTAGTCAGCAGGTTGTTCCACTTGACCAGGAATTTTCCGGCGGCACGCGCGCCGCCAATCGGTGAGATTTGCAGGCGAGTCCGGCTAATCGCCCCGGCAGGCGACGCGTGCAGCGGCCTCTCGAGTGTAGAAACGCCCGCCTCTAACAAACCCCGCGAGGATGCTGGCAAGCACCTGGCGAACATTGCCGCGGCGATCGCGCGCTACCACCCAATCCTCAGGCAAGCCGTCGAGTATGTGCACCGGGGCAATGGCGCCATTGGCGAATCGCGAAACGACGGTCTCTCCAGTCGCGGTATTGAGGTAGGCGGGTCGGAAACCCAGCGACCGGTTGTCCTCGCTTACGCCCCCGGTCCCGCGAAATACCGCATTCTCACGACGCAGCTTTCGCCGGCACAGTGCGGCAAGCTCGGGATCGGCCCTGCGCCGGCGTGCAATATTGCGATGTGCAATAGTCTGTGGTGTTCTACGGCTGGCCACGGCTCTCTCCCAGGCGAAATCGGCGACATATCGTCCGACGGTATAGATACCAGAAGCATCAGCTATGCCAGCGTTTGGGAAGCTCGGTCATCACGGCAAAAACCAGCAAATAACCTATTGTCTTTCATTGACTTGAAGTTCTTTCTAACGGTCTATCGAGGCTATTGCTGGCCCTGGCAATCAGCAGCAGAAATGCGTTTCGTAAAATTTTTTGAACAAACTGACGCTTTGCTGCAACCCAAAGGCCGGCTCGGCAGCATTAATAGGAAGCGCGTGACCATCGTGCAATGGGCGAAGCGGGGCTTTGCGCATCATTGAACGGCAACCGAAGGACCTGCGCGAAATACGCCGGCGCGCGGCGTGGTCTTGTGACTACCGTGAGATATCGCACAATCTCTGCAGCACTTCGGGTCGCCGGGCTCAGCGCGCTCCTGTCATTGTCTGCGCTGGGGGCTGCCGCTCAACCCGGCCCGATCGCGCCACCGTCCGGGCGCACACCGTCCATCTGGCTCGGCCCCAAGCCGCTATCGCCGGCAGAGGCCGGAATTGGACAACGCGTTCAGGCGACCGACCTGCGTGATATCGACGATGAGATGCATCGCCTATTCGGAAAGCCCGGGCGAGCGGGGACCGTGGTCGTGGTGCGCGACCCTGGGTGCCCCGTCTCGCGACGCTATGGCCCGCGCATCGCCCGGCTGGCAGCACAGTACGCGACGGCCGGCTTCGGCTTCGTGTTCATCTACCCCCGCACGGACCTGACCACTGAACAGCGCCTGCAGGATGCCGCTACGCTGGCTATCCCCGGGATCTATGCCGAGCGCGGCAGTTTCGCATTGGCGGAGCAGCTCGGTGTCCAGAGTACCGGTGACGTCTTCGTCCTCGATGCAGAACACCGTTTGCGTTACCGCGGGGCCGTGGACGACCAATTCGGTATCGGCTACACCAAGGACTTTCCGACCGCACACTATCTGCGCAATGCCATGGATGCGGTCTTGCACGGTGATGCTGTGGCAGTGCCGGCGACCTCGGCGCCCGGCTGCTATATCGATGCCGATCCAGACCAGGATCGGGTGTTTCCACCATTGCCCGAGGGGTTCATCCTGTCCCTGCTGAGCACGCGTATCGGATAGGTGTGTCGCCGCGAGCTCCTTCATTCACGCTGAGTTCAGCTAGCGCCCGCTATAGTCAAGATGGAACCCATGGGTTTCGTTGACCGAAGAGGAGAAATCGACGATGAAAATACGCAACACACACTGGTTGCTTGCTCTGTTAAGTCTGCTGGCGATGCCGGCAATCGCGAGCGAACCCTGGTACGACCATCGCGATTATCGCTATGGAAACCGCCTGGATCGCCAACATAGCCGCATCGAACATGGAATTCGCAGCGGCAAACTCACACGCAAGGAGGGCAAGTATTTGGCCGATCGGCAGAGGCAAACCGACCAGCTCGCACGTCAATTCACGCGCGACGGTTATCTTAACCTTGTTGAGCGTCTGACCCTGCGTCATCAACTCGATCGGAACAGCCGGCGCATCTATCGTCTGAAACACAACGGTCGCTACGAGTATCCGGGGGTGAGGCAGCGACGCGACCATCGTGGCGGCCATGGCCACCACCGCCAGCGGAACAAAAACTATGTCCCCCGCATGACGACGAACCGACGGTGATCATCACCCTCCGAGACTCTCTGTAACCCCTGCAGGCCGCGACTGCATAGGTTGCGGCCTGCAAGGTCTATCGATGCCAGCTGGCGATGCAGAGCGCCTGATGCCGGACGGCCCCCAGATCCATAGATCGCCGTCTCGGGAGATGGGATACTATCGTCGCCCAAACCAAAACCCAGACGCGGATTCCGCCATGCAACTTCGCCTGTTCTTATGTTCTCTCGCCCTGCTGATGGCCGGCTGCCAAACCGCGTACTACAGCACTATGGAAGGCCTCGGATTCGAGAAACGCGACATTCTGGTCGACCGCGTCGAGGAGGCGCGCGATGCCCAACAGGACGCCAAGGTACAGTTCGAATCGGCACTCGAGCAGTTCATTGCCGTTACTGACTACCGAGGCAGCGACCTCGAAAATCAGTACCGCAATCTGAAATCGGAATTCGAGGACAGCGAGGACCGTGCCAAAGCTGTCCGCCGTCGGATCGACGACGTCGAACGTGTCGCCGAGGACCTGTTCGATGAATGGGATGCGGAACTCGACCAGTACAGCGACGCGAACCTGCGTCGCGCGAGTGCCGATCAGCTGCGCAGGACACAGACCAGTTACCGTCAGCTGATGCAGGCCATGCGCCGGGCAGAGTCCAAAATCGACCCCGTGCTGCGCGCGTTCCGAGACCGGGTACTCTTCTTGAAACACAACCTCAACGCCCAGGCGATCGCGTCGTTGAAGACCAACCGGGCCGCGGTCGAATCCGATATACAGGCACTGATACGCGACATGAACCAGTCGATCACCGAAGCAGATCGGTTCGTCCAGTCGATGGCCGCCCCGAAGAGCTAGCCTGAAAATCAGTCGATGACTTTCCGTCCGACCTTTGCCAGACGGGCATCTATCTCCGCCTCGGCCATCAGCCAGTCTTCGCGCTGGTTACTGCTTAAACGCTGCGCCTCGGCACGCAGACAGGCCGCCACGGCGATCATCTGGTGGCGTTCGCTGGCACGGATCCGTTGCGCGACCTTTCGCGTACCCTTCTTGGCCGCTGACTTCTTGGGGCCCGCCGCCTTCGGGTCCGTCTTCTTCGTTACGGACGTCTTCTCGGCAGCAGCGCCTTTCGTGACTGCGCTGTTCGACGTCTTTTGTGCCGCGGTCTTTTTCTTCGCCGTTGCCTGCTTGGTGGCCTTCGGCTTGGTCGCGGTACGACCGGTATCTTCGCTGTTCTTGTTGATTGCTGTCCCTCGTTGAGCACGACTGCCTCGGTGAAAGCGATGCCGAGCGCTGGAAAAATATGCACCCTTGGCGTGACGGCACCTTTGCCCGGTAATTTTCTCGTGACTGCCGCTTGCTGACCAGAACAAGATCCGCTGCCGTTGCGGTCGACCCGATGCGCGTAATGTGCAGCTACCGCAGCCCGATCAGCGCGCACACCCTCGATAGCTGGCTACCGGCCGCGCAAAGACGCTAGTCTTCAGCCATGAACGACTGGCGTCGCGAGGCATTCCGATACACCGCCTATTTCTGCGAGGAGAACATCTGGTGGCTCGCCAGATCGCTCATGGATGCAGGCCGTGACGCAGCACAGATGCAGGTGCTTTTGTTTGCCAATCGCTGGCAGACCGTGATCCTGCGCAACCAGCGTGCCGCCACCACGGGACAACCGGTCGCCTGGGATTATCACGTGGTTCTCACGGCAGTCAGCGGTGCGACACCATGGGTGCTGGATTTCGACACCCGCCTGGCTTTCCCGACGCCCTATCGCGGATACTTCGTCGACAGCTTCCCGCTACAGTCGACGCTGCCCGAGCACTACCGCTGCTGGGTGCGATGCATCCCGGCGGCGAGCTATCTGGCGCACTTCTGTTCCGACCGGTCACACATGGTCAGACGGATCGCGGCGGCCGACCTCCCGGACTACCCTATCATCCAGCCTGCCGCCGACAGCCTTGCCATCCCGCTGAGCGAGTATCGAGACATGGAGAAGGCGCTGCCCGACGGCAGCCGCGTGCAGCCGCTGGCCACGTTCTTTCCCGAGCTGGCCTAACGCACGTCTGAGGGTGTCAACACGGACGCTGCGCGACCATCTGGGCGAAATTGCGAAATCCCCGACCGGTATCGCCGATGCGGCCCTCGTCGCGGTAGAAGCGCAGGATCAGTCCCGGGAAGAGTTGCAGGAGTTCATTGGTCTCAAGCCGGAAACGGGCCGTGGACGGTCCACCGTCATCGACGCGCTCGCGGGTAAAGGTCTGATAGAACAGCCGGCCGCCCGGTCTCAGCGCATCGGCGATGTGCGGACACAAGGCCCGCTCGAGAAAATGCCCCACGCAGATGACGTCGAACCGTTCGGCCGGCGGGGGATGCGCCGTGACATCGCGCGCCTCGGCCGCCAGATCGAGGCCGCCGGCAGCCGCCGCCAGCGCAGCGACCGCGACCGGTGACAGATCCCAGGCCGACACCTGCAGCCCGCGCCGGGCGAGATACAGGGCATTGCCACCCAGCCCACAGGCGATGTCGAGCGCCCGCCCGCTACCGGGCAACAGGTGTGCGTTCTCGGTCAGCACCGCGATCGGCGGCGGTGTCTCGAGCGCATCCGCATAGCGGCGGTCCCATTTCTCACGCAGATCTTCTGTGCCCATTCTCGGCAGGATAACCGCGTTTTGGCTATCGGCGGCCTGTGGACATCCGCCGACCGGGCACCGTCCGCGTTATTCAGGCCACGGCCGACTTGATTTCCACACCCTCGGGCCGCTGCAGGCTGAGGATCTGATAGGCCTCGGCCAGCGCGTCATCGCCGCCGACATTGCCGGGAAAGATCACCACCGGCAGCCGCGGATAGCGCGGGTGATCCTCGGGACAGACGACGACCGAGCAGCCGGCAAGAATCTGGCCCATGACCCGCGCCGTGCGCAGCGCCAGACCGGTGCTCAGCGTATCGTTAGACGTGATGCCGCCCTTGCTGATGAGGAAACCCGTCTCGGGCGGCAGGTTGCGCACTAGCCGCATCAAGAAACCGGAGACACGCTCGCCGAAGGCCAGGCGGTCGGCGGTCGTCGTGAATTGGCGCTCACCCCGGCTGGTGTACAGCACGACGCCCTGGCCGGTCTCTTGCGCCTCGACCATCTGTCGCACCAACTCGGCGTGCAGGCCCTCCGCGTCGCGCACCAGCCGGTCCAGATCGACATGCAGCGGTTGCACGGCGGTCTGCTCGATCAGCTGTTTAAGCTGTCGGCTGGTCTTGTCGACGTGCGATCCTACCAGCACAACCCCGGGCCTGCCGTCACGCACCAGGCGCGACATGTCCGCGGCCGCGACCGGCTGCGGCGGCAGATCCGCAAACGCGGTCAATAGGCTCGCGGCGCTCCGGAACAGGAAGCGCTTGCCGTCGCCGGCGGCGGCCAGCACCTGGCGTGCGAACATGTCGAGGTCGGTCTGCTCTTCGGCGTCGACCACGCAGCAGGCATTGTCACGGAGCGCATGCAGCCGCGCGCCGATGTCACCACGCACGTCGGCCAGGCCAAAGCGCTGCACCTGATCCGCCTCGACCCTTCCGTCGGTCTTCTCCGCGACATAGTCAGGCAGAAAAGCGGTACTGAAACCAAACACCGAATCTCGCGCAAACTCGGTCTCATGCACGGCGACCGGCGTGCCGTCGACAATCAAGTAGTGCACGCCGTCGCGCGTGATACGCCCGCCCTCGAAGAAGGCCGGCACCAGGAAGTGTGCGTCGAACGGCCCTAGTTCCTCGGCGATCACGTCCGTCTCCACCGGGTAGTGACCACGCAGCGTCGAATCCGAGCGGCTGACGATCACCGGTTGGATGTCGACGCCCTCGCCGCGCATTTCCCCGATCGCCTGGCGCAGATTCACACAGATCTCGCGCGTAACCGCGGCGGCCTGTGCGGCATCCATGCCGCGGGTGTTGCTAAGGACGAAGAACAGCGGTGCAGCATCACGCAGACCTTCCATCAGCGTCGCGGGGTCCCAACGCGTCAGCAGCAGGCAACTGTGCACCGTCTGCGAGCCAGTCGGGTCGTCATCGATCACAACGATCTTGGTAATTTTTTGCGTCTTCATCACTGCCTCCTCAGGCCGCGTGCTGGCCAGCGGCCTTCGTGCTATCCGTCAGCGCCCGCGCCCGATCGCTCAGATTGCCGGCGGTGATGCCGTTGTAGGCCATGATCTCCGCCGGGCTCGCGGTGGTCTCGCCACGCTGCCAACCGAAAATATCACGGGCCGGCGCATCGCTGCGCAGCATTACCGGCTCCAGCGCTATGGTGCCGCCGCCGCTGACGCCGATCAGCGCGTCGCCGTCAAACAGGGCTTCGAACTGCGCGTCGTCCATGAAGCCGGCATCCGGTTGCGAGGCGTGCTGCCAGGCGACGTCGCCAGCGCGATACAGACGGCGCGGGTTGGCGACGCAGACGATGCGCACCCGGTAACCGGCCGCCTCCAGCGTGTCCCTGGCCTCGAACACCGGCAGCAGGATCATGTCGCCAGTGACCGCAAACACTATAGTCCCATTGTCGCCCGCGGCCGACTCGTACAGCGTGACCGCGCCCTGTTCGATGGCCTCGGCGGCCTGTTCCGGCGTGGTGTAGACCGGCAATGCCGATTTGGAGGCCACGATGCTGACCGATTTGTTCGATTGCTCGACCGCCCAGCCATAGGCGGCCTGAATCATGTTCGCATCCGCCGGGTAGAGCAGATAGACGTTGCCGTTGCGCATCTGCCCGCCGATGTAGTTTTCGATCTCTGGCCGCTGATGCGTCCAGCCGTTGCGACCTTGCTCGAGCGCCCCAGCGGTGAACATCGACACCACGGCCGGCGTCTTGCGGCGCAGTTCGGCCATCGCCTGGCCGACGGTCTGCACGATCGGCCAACCGTTGATCGCGAAGCTCTCGTAAGACAACCACAGCGAGCGGCCACCGAACAACGCCAGGCCGGCGGCGAAGCCGGCACAGGCGTCTTCGCTGAGCGGCTCGTAGACCTGTCCGGTCGGACCCTGGTTGTAGAGCGCGTCTTCGGTTGGGTGCCGAATCTTCAGCTTCTCGTTGATGGCCTTCATATTCGAGGCCTCGTTGCCGTCGGCGTTTGTCACGACGAAGCTCGGGTCACGCTTGCCCAGCGCGCCGACCATGTGCGCCATCGCCGTCGCCGGCACGGCCTTCTCGCCCGGTGCAAAGGCCTGGGTCGGCAGCGTGCCGATCTCGGGCATTTCGCGCTCGAACTCGGTCACCACGGTGCGCCCGGCCGGACCGCCACCCGCGCGGTTCATGTTCGTGCGGACCAGATCCCAGGCCTCCGGGGCCAGCGCGCCGCGGGCCAGCGCCGCCGC
>JAHEJD010000056.1:0-2026 GCA_024639005.1 Chromatiaceae bacterium
GGGCGCACCAATAATCCCTTGGCCGAGGAGCGGACCTGCGGCGGCTCATCTGGGGGTGACGCCGCCCTGGTCGCATCCGGCTGCGTGGCGGCGGGGCTGGGCAGCGACATCCTCGGGTCGATTCGGATCCCCGCCAGTTTTTGCGGCATCGTGGGTTTCAGGCCGGCCTCGGCCGCAGTCGACAAGCGCGGCAGCTGGCCGGACCTGGAGGGCCTGTTCACCGACAGCTGGCTGGCCGCGGGTCCGTTGACGCGCAGCGTGCGCGACGCACGGCTGTTTTATCGCGTGCTAGGCAATGACCTCTTGGCATCGCCGCGCCCGGTCGACGGGTGTCGGCTCATCCTGCCGGTCGATTTTCCGCTGGGCTATCGCGATGCGGCGATTCCCCCGGCGCTGGCGGCGGCCGAGAGGGGTCTGCTGGACGCCGGTATGCGGCCGGAGCGCATCGCGATTGGCGATGTGCGGCGCTGGCACAACAGCACGGCGCGCTACCTGGCCTGGGAGCTGATGCCCGTGCTCGAGCAGGGGCTGGCGGGCGCCGATGGTGAACGCTTTTCCGTCTGGCGCGAGGGCCTGGCGCGCCTGGCTGGCCGCGGTCAGATTCACGACGCCGTCTACCGGCTACTGCTGCTTGGGCCGTTGCTGCGTTATCGCCGCTCGGCGAGCGCCCATGCGGCCGTCGCGCTGCTCGAGGCGGCCCGGGTGTTGGTGCGTCAGCAGCTCGGCCAAGACGGCGTGATGTTGCTGCCCACCCTTGGCCTGCTGGCCCCGCGCCACGGTGAAATGAACCGCTTATCGCTGCGTCCGGGCGCCAACCCGCTGTTGACACCCTTGATGCTCTGCAACTACCTCGACCTGCCGGCCATCAGCGTCCCCGCATGGCGGTATCGTGACCACCGCAGCGGGCTCGTGCCCGGGATCATGCTGGTGGCGTCGCCCGGCGCCGAAGGCCTGTTGTTCGATGCGGCAGAGCGGCTCGAGGCGGCCGTCGGCCATGCCGCTGCAGGGTCCAACAGCCAGCAGCCTTGATTTTTCTCTTGCGACTCGGCAAGGTCAGCCGCGAGCTGCGGGTCGGATCAAGTGCCTGGACCCGCTCGATTACTACCGGAAAATCGCATAGGGGCGCGAATCATATGACGCGGGATCTGTCTTTGGGATATCGCATCCGACGAGGCCTCCCGATCGTCTCGGGTGTTGCCCTCGCGATCGCTGGCGATGTCTGGGCGGCGGGTTTCTACATCGCTGAACTCGGGACCCCGCAGAGCCTCGGGACCGCCGGCGTAGCCAACCCGACGAACACCGAGACCGCAGATGCCTCATGGTCCAACCCTGCGGGGATGGCGTTTTTAGAAAAAGACGAGTTGCTCGCCGGCGTGCAGGTCATCGTCCCCAGCATCAAGTTCGATTCCGACGTGGCCACGGGCGGCGGCAAGGACGGCGGCAATGCCGGTATCGTCACGCCGGTACCGAGCCTCTTCGTGGTGCACAAGTATTCGGACCGCGTGAGCCTCGGCCTGTCGATCGCGGGCACGATGGGCGGTGGTGTGGACTACGGCAATAATTTCGTCGGTCGCTACGCGACCATAAAGGCACAACTCGGCGCGATCGGCCTGTCGCCCTCGCTGGCCTTCCGCGTGAATGACCGTCTGGCCGTCGGCGGCGGTGTTTCCATCATTTACACCAAGTTCGAGCAGGATATCGCGATAAACACCGTCGGCGACGGTGACGGGCGTCTGAAGATCGAAGACGCGGACGATGTTGGCACACAACCCTTCTTCAGCCTCAACTACAAACCGACCGATGACCTGCTGCTGAGTGTGGTCTATCGCGCGGAAATGGACGTCAATCTCGACGGTGATGCTACGTTCAAGAATGTCGCATTGCCGATAGGCGCGGACTCGGTCGACGTCGACTGGGACAATCCGCAGTGGTTGGAGGTCGGCCTCAAGTACAGCTACTCGGACAAGGATACCCTCTACTTCAACGCGGGCTGGCAGGACTGGTCCAAGTTCAGCAGCAATCGGCT
>JAHEJD010000056.1:2126-3765 GCA_024639005.1 Chromatiaceae bacterium
GAGATCGACCGTGACGTCGACAACGCCATCCAGAAACTCTACTCGGGTTCTCCGACCGCGAAAGAACTCTCCACGATTGCCAAGGGGATGCTCGTGTTTCCGGACGTGCTCAAGGCGGGGCTGATAGTCGGTGGTCAGTATGGCAAGGGGGCCCTGCGGGTCGACGGCAAGACAAGCGCCTATTACAACACCGTGGCGGCATCTTACGGCCTCCAGGCCGGCGCTCAGTCCTTTGGGTATGCGATGTTCTTTATGACAGACGAGGCGCTTGAATACCTGAACAAGAGTTCCGGCTGGGAGGTCGGCGTAGGCCCGAGCGTTGTCGTCGTGGATGAGGGCGTCGCGCGCTCGCTCACCACGACGACCGCCAAGGAGGACGTCTATGTGTTCTTCTTCGATCAGTCCGGACTCATGGCAGGTCTTGGGATACAGGGCTCGAAGATCACCAAGATCAACCCGGACAAGTAGCCTAACGTACCGCACCGGGCAAGCTTATGCCCGGTGCGATTTCCAGGTTAGTCAGGTCGAAGCCGATCGGTTTCGCCATGCGGCCGCTGCGCTTCCAGATGCCGCTCAAGGCGCTCGAGTTTCTCATGAAGATCGCGCAGCGTTGGTTCGTGCGCCGCTTCCGCCTGAATCTTCAGCAGCTTCTCGTTTTCCGTATTCATCACATTCACGACGATGCCGATCACCATGTTCAAGAACGCGAACGCGGTGAAGAAGATAAAGCTGAGATAGTAGGTCCAGCTCAATGGATAGACCGCCATGGTCTCATACATCACGTCGGTCCAGTCCTCGAAGGTCATGACCCGAAACAGCGTCAGCATGGCAATGGCGATGTCGCCCCAGAGTGTCGGGTTGATGGCTTCGAAGAGCGTCGCGCCGATGGCGGCGTAGATGTAGAAGATAATGAACATCAGCAATATCACGTAGCCAAGCTGCGGTAAGGCCTTCAGCAGGGAATTGAGCAGCATGCGCAGTTCCGGAATGATGGAAACCATACGCAGTACACGGAACACCCGCACCAGACGCGCCACCAGCGCCATGTCGCTGTTGTCGATGGGGATCAGGCTTACCAGCACCACCAGGGTATCGAACAGATTCCAGGGATTACGGAAAAACGCCCTTCGATTGGGTTCGGCAATGAACCGGATGCTGATTTCGGTAATGAAGATCACGGTGATCAGAATGTCCAGCCAGGCGAGTATGCGCTGGCTGGTCGTGGGCAGCTCGTAGGTCTTGACCCCCACGAGCAATGCCGACGCGATGATCACCGAGACCACGAAGAGTTCGAACGCCTTGTTACTGCGCAAGCGCTCGAAGGATGCCTGGAGTGCTGAGCTGTTCACCGTCGGTATTACTCAATGTCTGGGTTGGAGGAGGACTAGACCGCTTATCTCACCAACTTCCTACTGCGGACGCCGTTATGCTCGCTGTGACGGTGCGTACTCGTTACAGCCGGCTTGACGTAGTGTCAGCTACGCCGGCCCGCCTTTCACTGCGTGCACCCCGTCGCAGCGGCATCTCGCCGCCCTCGCAACGAAACCCGGTGAGATAAGCGGGCTGGTGGATTATCCCGCACTTTTGGCCGGCGGCGGGCACCGCTGAGGGTGATGTGATCGCACAGCGTAACGCACCC
>JAHEJD010000056.1:3865-20101 GCA_024639005.1 Chromatiaceae bacterium
GGGGTCTTGATCACGCGTTTGGTCACGGTCTTGTACTCAGGTGGTACTTCAACCAGACACATGATCTCGCCGGTCGCGTTGTCGATGCGCTCGATCGGGCCGCGCCCCTTCTTCCAGGTGGTGTAGCCGTCGCGTACCAGGACCTTCTCGGTAACGTTCTCGTAAACTGTCGGGGAAGCCCGACAGTCTGCCACTGCCATCGACGCGGCCTAGATGTATTCGACCCGGACCGAACGGATGAAGGCGTCGAAGTCGCGCAGGCTGGCGTCGACCGCCTCCGCGTCGCGCCGGTCTGCCGCTGAGCCGATCGCCTGTGCGATCTCTCCGAGCCCTTCAAACCGATAGCTGGCGGCGCTGTCGCGGATACGCTGGGCCATTCCGGCCAGCAGCCAATAGTCGCCATTGTCCAGCAGGCGTCGCGCGAAATGGAGATCCCCCTGGCAGTTGTTGAGATAACGTGGGATCAGATTGGCCAGATCGGCGTCGATTTCGACCACAGTTGCGACCGTGTCCATGATTCACCTCCCGGTATGCTGCGCTGAGGGACGTGCAATGTCCGAGCCATCCGTGCAGGTTGAGCCCTACGCCGCCGGCATCGGTAGACCAGAACACGCGCCAGTCCGGGTCCGTCTTGAACCGTTTCACCAGCGCACAGCCCAATAGACCAATGGGGCCATCAGACTCGATTGGTCTGGTCTTCGCGTCGATATAAGGTGAGCGGATGCCAAATCCGGCGACCAATTTCAATAGAGTGACCCTTTTGATGCCCCTTGCATTAGCGCGGCGTTTTGCGCCGTGACCGTTGGTATCCGGTACGCTACGGCTCTCGCCCAACACGACCTGTGTGAGCAAATCAAATGCGGGGGGCACCACCGGCAGCCGGCGTTCAACTAGGGCCTTCAGCGCAAAAATACTCGTGTGAATAGTATATAAAACAGTGAAATATGTAAGTTACTTAATAATATTTACCACATTTTTTCTCGCGCCCATTGTGCATGGGGATTCCTCCAACCGGCCTTGGGTGTTGATAGACACGGACGCACTAACGCTGCAGGTGATACGGGGCGGGCAGGCGCAGCTTAGGTTGCCAAACATCGCCATCGGCCGTTATGGCACCAGCCGAAACAAACGTCGCGCCGACAACACCACGCCGCTGGGGCGCTATCGGATCACCAGGATCGAGCCGGACTCTGCGTTCCACCGCTTCATCGGCCTGGACTATCCCGGTATCGAACAGGCCGAAGCGGCCTACCGGGAGGGCGCCATCGGTCAGGGAGACTACCAGGCAATCCTGCGCGCGCACCGCGCGGGCCATATCCCGCCGCAGAATACTGCGCTGGGTGGCCATATCGGCATCCATGGGCTCGGGCAAGGCGACCCCCGTTGGCACGAGACGCTGAACTGGACCCGGGGTTGCGTCGCCCTCACCAACGACCAGATCGATACCCTGATGTCGTGGGTCCGCGCTGGCATGGTTGTGGAAATCCGTTGACCGGTGCACGAGTCTGCCTTATATCCCTAAATAGAGGCGGGGTATTGGCCGCGCCTTTTCCGCAGGTGTATAGCAAGAGGTACCTAGTGATGAAGAGAGTCCCAATCAGACCTGTGATCGTCCTGGCCGCGAGCGCGCTGCTATTCGGTTGCGCCACCTCGTCGGAACTCGATGAGGTGCGCTCACTCGCGCAACAGGCGTCTACCGACGCCGCCGCCGCCAAGCAGGCCGCTGCCGCGGCACAGGCGCGTGCGGACGCCGCCATGGACGCGGCAGCCGGCGCCAAGGCCCAGTCGGAACAGACCGAGTCGAAGATCGACCGTATGTTCAAAAAGGCGATGTACAAATAGGTCTTCCACAGTCCGGCTCTGGTGAGCAGGGCGGGATCTGCTGAACTACCTGAACAGCGGGTTGGTGATCGCCCGGCCCTCGACGCCTGGCTGTGAGACCGCCACCGGCACGCCATGCATGGACTCCACGGCCTGACGCAACGCGCGGCCGTCCAATACGCGGGGCTGTTTCTGCAATTCCAGGTAGACGCGTTCCAGGGTGAAGCGCATCAGGTCGCTCAGTGGTGCCTCGTCTTCGTCCAATGGCGGGTGGACCTCCACGTACAGCACGCCGTCGTGCCAGCCGGTCTTTACCGGTTGGTTCAGGATCTGCACGGGCGTGCCGGTGGCCACCTCGTCGTACAGTTCCTCGATATCCTCGGGCAGCAGGCGGACGCATCCGTGGGTCACCCGCATACCGACACCGTACGGCTTGTTGGTGCCGTGGATCAGGTAGCCGGGTCGTGCCAGACGCAGTGCATAATCCCCCAGTGGATTGTCAGGCCCCGGCGGTATCCTCTCCGGCAGGGTCTCGCCCTTGGCGGCCGCCTCCTGACGGACCGAATCGGGCGGGTGCCAGCTGGGATGGCGTTGCTTTTGGATCACGCGGGTCTCGCCCAGCGGGGTCTTCCAGTCCATGCGCCCAATGCTCGCCGGGTAGGTGGTCACCGAAGGCGGGGCGTCTTTTGTGCCGGCGCGAAAGTGATAGACGCGCATCTCCGGCAGGTTCAACACCAGCCCTCGGCGCGGGGCATTCGGCAGAACGTAATGGCCGGGGATCAGCACCGGGTCGCCTTCCTTGGGCAGCCAGCGGTCGACCCCGGGGTTGGCGAGCCGGATCTCGTCCTGGCCGATATCGTGACGGCGCGCGATGTCGAGCAGGGTCTCGCTGCGACTGGCCTTGTCCAGCGCCAGCTCGCCGACCAGGTCGCTGCCCGCCCCCGGCATGGGGTATCGGGTGGCCGCGCTGCCCCCGGCATGGAGCAGCAGCATGGCCAACAGCATTCGACACCAGGGCGCACGTGGTTTCATCGCAAGAAAACTACGACAGTGCCCGGTGGCTGGCAATGTCTGTCGAAGCAGGGTTCCGTGGCAGTCAGGCCTTCTCAGCGACCTCGCATGGCACAAATGCCTGGGCCTCGACGCTCTGCTCGCTGCTTGTGCTCTCGCGTCGGGTCCGGCCGAGCTATCCGAGGATTGCCTCGTGCAGGATGTCGATGTAGCAGTCACCTGGAGTCTGGGCATCTGCACGTTCTTTTCTCCCGCTAGACCCCGCCGGTAACGGTGATCTGCCTGGTCAGTCTGTGTTGCCCGGCCGACGGCGCTCGCTGTGCAGCGTGGCAGCTTTAGTAAGGAGCGCTGTCGAACGGTCAAGACTGGTCGGCTCCACACTTGGCGCGGTACTATCGCGCGTCACAGAGATAGCCAGCTAGTTGGAGTGGCGCCTTCGTGTACCGACTGTTTTTTGATTCAGGGAAACTCGAACGGATGGGAAAACCAGCGAAAGCAGGAAGGCATCGCATGCAGTGGAAATCTACCCTCGTCTGTGGGCTCCTCGTCGCCGCGATGCTTGGTGGCTGCGCCGAGGAGGTGCCCCCGCAGACCGAGGCCGTCACCCGACCGGTGAAGACGATGGTAATAGCGGGCGTCGATTCCAGCGGTGTGCGCTCGTTCCCGGCCCGAATCGCGGCGGCGCAGCGGGCCGACCTGGGGTTTCGCCTACCCGGCACCGTTCAGGAGCTCCCGATCAAGGAGGGCGACCGACTCAAAAAGGACGACCTGGTCGCACGCCTGGATCCTACGGACTATCAGATCGTGGTCGACGACCGCCAGGCGACCTTTGACAAGGCCGAGAAGAACTATGCCCGGGGCAAGAAACTAGTCGGCTCCGGCGCCATATCGCAATTGGACTTCGATCGCCTGGAGGCGGAGTTCAAGAATGCCCAGGCGGCCCTCAAGGCAGCCGCCCAGGACCTCACATACACCGAACTCAAGGCGCCATTCGACGGCATCATTGCGAAGCGCGAGGTGGATCGCTTTGAAGAGGTGCAGGCCAAACAGACGATTGCGATCCTGCAGAATATCGACATGCTCGAGGTCAAGTTCGACCTGCCCGAATCGGTCGTTCGCGGCATCCGCCAGGGTGACGGGACCGAGGGACAGCGGGCACGTAACAGGATCCCGGTCTTCGCCAGCTTCGAAGACCAGCCCGGAGAGACACACCCGCTGGAATTTAAGGAGGTCGCGACCAAGGCCGACGCCAAGACCCAGACCTTCGAGGCCACCTACCTGATGAGGCAGCGACAGCAGGGCACGGTCCTGCCGGGCATGACCGCCAACGTGACGGTCGATTTCGCGGGTTTCGCCGACAGTGCAATGGCGTTCACTGTGCCCGTCAGCGCGGTCATCGGCGACTATAAGCTCGACCCGCTGGTCTGGACGGTGGATGAGGCCAGCATGACGGTATCCCCCCGGTCGGTGAAGGTCGGGCGCCTGGTCGGCGAGGGCATCGAGGTGCTCGGGGGGCTCGAACCGGGTGTCCGCGTGGTTACCGCCGGGACACCTTTCCTGGTGGCGGGAATGAAGGTCACCCTGATGCCGGAACTCGAACAGGCGGCACCCCGTCCTGACGACCTGAAGTACCAACAGTGAGCGGCTTTCCAGCCCAGCGGTCAAGGGTCGCGGCATGAACATCGGCGAATACTCGGTTGAGCGGCCGGTGATCTCCTGGTTGCTCGTTGTCATCCTGGTTTTCGGCGGCATCTGGGCCTTCGACAGGATGGGCAAGCTCGAGGACCCGGCCTTCACGATCAAGCTTGCCAAGATCATCACGCTCTATCCCGGTGCCTCGGCCCAGCAGGTCCAGGACGAGGTGACTTATCACATCGAGAACGCCCTGCAGCGCATGGCGCAGATCAAGCACATCAAGATGTCCATCTCGCGCCCAGGCATGTCGGACATCCAGATCGAATTCAAGGACAAATACCGCGCCGAGGATTTCCCCGGCATCTATGATGAATTGCGGCGCAAGATCGCCGACATGCGGTCCAATCTGCCGCCCGGCGCGCACGACCCGATGATCATCGACGAATTTGGAGACGTCTACGGGGTCTATGCCGCACTAACGGGCGAGGGATACAGCTGGCGCGATCTGTGGGATTTCGCCGACCGGCTCAAGCGGGAGCTGGTGCTGGTGCCGGGGGTCCGCAAGGTCATCATCGGCGGCGAGCAAAAAGAGGTGGTGTATGTCGATATCTCACGCGCGCGCCTGGGCGAGCTGGGGATATCTCCAGCGGAGATTGCCGGCATCCTGGAATCCCAGAACGTCGTCGTCGATGCCGGTCAGGTCCGGGTCGGTGCGGAATACCTGCGCATCAGCCCCACAGGAGAGTTTGCCTCGGTGGAGGCGATCGGCGACGTACTGATCAGTTCAGGCGACAAGAAGCTCGTCTATCTGAAGGATATAGCCGACATCGTGCGGGCCTACGAGGAGGTCCCGAGCAAGATGTACTACGTCAACGGTCGACCGGCCTTGACGCTGGGTATCTCGATGCAGTCCGGCGAGAACGTCGTCGCGGTGGGCGAGCGCCTGGCACGGCGTATGCGAGAGCTGGCGGATACGGTGCCGGTCGGTATGGAGCTGACGCAGATCTACAACCAGCCGGTCGAGGTCAATGACTCGGTGAACGGCTTCGTGGTCAGCGTGGCGCAGGCGGTCGCCATCGTGATCGGCGTGCTGTTGCTGTTCATGGGCCTCAGGGTCGGTCTGATCATCGGTGCGGTGCTGCTGATCACGGTCGCGGGTACTTTGCTGATTATGCATCTCAACGGTATCGAGCTGCAGCGCATCTCACTGGGCGCATTGGTCATCGCGCTCGGCATGCTGGTGGACAACGCGATCGTCGTCGCCGAGGGGATCCTGGTGCGTATGCAGGGCGGCATGCGCGCCGCGCAGGCGGCGAGTGAGACCGTCGGCAAGACCATCTGGACCCTGCTCGGCGGCACGATCATCGGCATACTGGCGTTCTCGGCCATCGGTCTGTCGCCGGACAGCACCGGCGAGTTTGCCGGGTCGCTGTTCTACGTCATTCTCTATTCGCTGCTGTTGTCCTGGGTGACGGCCATCAGCACCACGCCCCTGCTGTGCGCGCTGTTGCTGAGACCGGGTCAGGGCAACGAGGCCGAACAACGCGATCCCTATGGCGGTGCAGTGTTCACGGTCTTCCGGGGTCTGCTCGCGGTTGCGATTCGCCAGCGCATCCTGACGGTGGCGGTGGTCGTCGGCCTGTTCGTTGCCGCCGTGATCGGCTTCGGCAGCGTCAAGCAGGCCTTCTTCCCCGAGTCCAACACCCCAATGTTCTTTGTCGACGTGTGGGAGATCGAGGGCAGCGACATACGCACGACGCGCGAAGACGCCCTGCGCGTGAGCGAGTTTCTGCGCGGCCTGCCAGGCGTGGAGCAGACCACGACGGTCATCGGGGGGCCGCATGAGCGTTTCACGCTGGTCTACGACCCGCGGGAGATCTCCTCGGCCTACGCCCAGATCATCGTGAAGACCGATACCCGGGAGCGGATCGCGGAGGTCTGGGACAAGGTCGAGGACTATCTGCGAACACAGATGCCCTGGACCGACCCGATTATTAAATCACTGCGGGTCGGCCCCGGGCGCGACTCAAAGATCGAGGCCCGTTTTCACGGCCCGGACCCGACCATATTGAGGCAGCTATCGGAGCAGGCCCAGGCGATCATGCGCGCGGATCCAGAGGCGAAGGATATTCGCGACGACTGGCGCCAGCCGGTCAAGCTGGTGCGGCCGGTGTTCAATGAACAGGTCGGCAGGCAGCTGGGCATCACCCGCGAGGATCTGGCGGCGGCACTGCGCTTTGCCGTCGAGGGGACACCGGTCGGCCGCTACCGTGACGTAATTCGGGTTTTACCGATCCTGGTGCGCGCACCGGCCGATGAACGAGCCGACGTCGGCAACCTGCAGGACGTCACTATGTGGAGCCCGGTGCTGGACCAGGCGGTACCGGTCGCGCAGGTGATCAGCGGTTTCGAGACCGTGTTCGAGAATACGGTGCTGCGCTCGCGCGATCGCATCCGCACCATCATCGCCTCCTGCAATCCGACCGGGGAGCTGGCGACCCCCCTGTTCAGCCGAATGAGACCGCAGATCGAGGCGCTCGAACTGCCGCCGGGCTACAGTCTGTCGTGGGGCGGCGAATACGAGGATTCACAGAAGGCCCAGAACGGCCTCGGGCGTTCGCTGCCGGTCGGCTTCCTGCTGATGATCCTTACCAGCATCCTGCTGTTCGGCAAGCTCCGTCAGCCGCTGATCATCTGGCTCACGGTGCCGCTGGCGATCGTCGGCATCACCGCAGGGTTGTTGGCGGCGAAGGGTGCCTTCGACTTCATGTCACTGCTTGGCGCGCTATCGCTGATCGGGCTGATGATCAAGAACGCCATCGTGCTGATCGACGAGATCGATCAGCAGGTCGCCGAGGGCAAGGAGGGGTTCAGCGCGATCCTGGATGCCACCGTCAGCCGCCTGCGCCCGGTCATCCTGGCCGCGGCCACCACAATCCTCGGGCTGATCCCGCTGCTCTCCGACGTGTTCTTTGTCAACATGTCGATCACGATCATGGCCGGACTGGGCTTTGCGACCGTATTGACCCTGGTGTTCGTGCCGACCCTGTACTCGCTGGTGTTCAGGATACGACCCAGCTGAAGGTCGCCGGGCAAGAGGCGCAGGGCGACCTGCCGCGCGTCACGTGTCGGCTATTCGAACAACAGCGGAACATATGCCTTCAGCGTTCGGTCACGCCAACGCATACCGCTGATCCTCTTTGCGAGCTTCTCCGCGACATGACGCGTCATGTCGTCGAACCGGACAATGGCAGAAACCCTGTCCTCATTGCCTACCCGGGGTATGGTGACCTGCAGGTCGTATTCCAGCCCCTCCAGCGCATCGAGGATATCTTCCTCGGTCACGTCCGGCGGAAGGTTTGCGATCACAATCCCGATATCGTCTTCGTCCGTCACATCAAGGCTCCTCGGTGGGCTTTCCTGAGCAATAATACAGGCCGGTGGCGCGGCGACATCAAGAATCCCCGTCGATGTGCCGTACCGCGTGCGGTTCGATGATAACTCAACGTTGAATAGGAGACAGTCATGGCCTTGCTAGACCTCTGGCGAACCTGGCGGGCGAAACGTCGGCAGCTGGCAGCGGATCGTCTCGCCTTGCACCGCGGGATCGAAGAGCTGGTCGATCTCGTCGACCCGCGTCTGCGCGGCATGCCCGGCTACCGTTCCCGGCTCGCCCCTGCGCTGCAGCATGCCGTAAAAGTGGCCGATACACTGGTTGCCGGCTTGTCAGACCCACTGTGGGTCGACCGGCGATCGTGGTCACAGCAACCGCTGTTACGTGCCTACTTCACCAGTGCCGACGTCATGCAGGAGATCCTCGACAACAGCAACGAACTGCGCGACTTTCTGACCAGTGCGGCGTCCGGCGGCGCCGAAGAAGTCTATGCTGCGATGGGGATGCGCATGAAACGCAGCACCCGGCTGCAGACCGAACTGCAGGGCGACGTCTTGATGCGCGACCAACAGCGCACCGTGGTCACCTTTTCCGATCATCGCCTGAGTGCATTTGCGATCGATCGGGAGGCGTTCAAGGGATCGCTTCGACGGCGCCTGCTCGAAGAGATTGCAATGCGCGCGATGCAACGCATCATGGGTCAGCGCACTCAACGTGAGGCGCTGGCAGAGGAAAAAAACCGTTTGCAGTGGAAGCTGAAGATGTACCAATCGCGGGCGGACGGGATCGGCGGACTATGGCACGATAAGAGTCGCCTCGAGCGACATATCCAGGCGCTTGAGGAGAAACTGGGCGACACACGGGAAGGCCTGCAGGACTTACTGACACGTGCCGGCGACATCGAGGATTTCCTGGATACCACCGTAGAGGCCTTGCAGAACATCGACCAGACCGTTTCGATCGATTGGCAAACCCTGTATCTGGATGCGATGAACGTCGAAGCCAGCCCGGAGGCTGGCGAGACCGGCTTGTCGCTTTGCGCCATCCGCATCGGCCGACGCCAACCGCGCATCGTGCAGCTGATCAAGTTCTCTCCGGATTTTGTCTCGGTCGACACCGGTAAGGCCCTGCGACGAGCGGCACGGGCGCTTGGCGTCCACTAGCTGCTCCGTCAATCGGGTGCTGAAGTCGGGAAGATTGGCCTGTGCATCGCGCCAATCCATGCGCACGAAATAGTCAGCGATGTCCGGATGAAGTTTGATGCTTGGCATATCAGAGAATTCTAATCTCGATGATTAACTGTCGCAAAAAGTTGCGGAGATGGTCACCGCTTTTCTGCGAACGGCCATTCATCCGGTATCTTATGCGAACAAATTTTGCCGAAGAGTGAAACTTCGTGATGTTGGCGCGACTCCTCAATGCCGGGCAGATCTGCGTGCTGCGGTATGCAGTTGGTCTCCTGGTAGCCTCAGGGGCGGTCTACCCAGGACCCCCGGTTTTGCCACCCTACGGGAATCTCGCCGCTCAGGTTCAGGCGTTGGCAGAGCAGGGCGGATTCAGCCTGATCGGCTTGGGCAGACTGGAGGACGTGCCCGCGAGATCCGTCGTCGGCCCCCCGCAGCGGCAGCTCCAGGCCCTGCTTCGCGGCTACAACTATGTGATGACGGAAAAGAAGCTGATCGTGCTCGGGAAAAAGCGCTGGGCGCCACCCATCCCAAAGGACACCGTATTGGAAACCCGGCGCAAAGGATTGCATCACGTGGTCTATGCCACGCTGGTTGGCCTCGACAAAGCCGAGCTTCAGATCGGGCTTATGATCGATACGGGCGCCAGTGTCAGCGTTCTTCCGCTGTCCATGGCGACCGAGCTGGGGCTAGCGCGCGATACGATGGCAGAGCGTGAGGTGCAAACGGCAAAAGGGAAGGTGCAGGCCAAGATCGGGATCCTTAGCGCCCTTCGCCTGGGTAATGAGGAGATCACCGACGTGGAGGTAGCCTTTATCGAAGACGCGATGCTGGGAGGCAATCGGCTGCTCGGCATGAACGTTCTAGGACGGTATCGCATGACCCTTGATGACCAGCGCAATCAACTGACCCTGAGACCGCTGGAATAGTCGTAGCTCAGCGGATTACACCGAATCGGGTTGCGCTTAGTGCATTACCGCGGGCGCCTAACGCAATACCCTACGCGAGTCGCGATAGCGTCATTTCAGCGCCTCGACGACAGCTTGTCTCGCATGTATTTTCGTTGTGTCGAAAAGCGGTACCCGTGTGTGCGCCTGTTGGACCAACATACCAATTTCGGTGCAGCCCGCGATCACCGCCTCGGCGCCTTGTTGATGAAGAGCATCGATGATCCTCAGATACTCGGCCCGCGATTGCGGGTTAACGTCTCCCAGGCAAAGCTCCTCGTAGATGACGCGATGCACGATGTCCCTGTCCGGTGTGGAGGGGACCAGCACGCGGAGCCCGCGCTGTTCCAGGCGACCTTTGTAGAAGTCTTGCTCCATCGTGAATCTTGTCCCGAGAAGGCCAACGCGACGTTTGCCTGCCGCTTTGATTTGGGCCGCCGTCGCGTCGGCAATATGGAGAAGCGGGATACCGATGGACGCAGACACGGCATCTGCAACCCTGTGCATGGTGTTCGTGCAGATGAGCAGGAAATCGGCACCGGCTGACTCAACCTGACGGGCATGCTGCGCAAGAAGCTGCGCTGCCGCACCCCAATTATCCGCATGCTGAAGCCTCTCGATCTCCTGGAAATCGACGCTCACCATCGCGATGCGCGCGGAGTGGAGACCGCCAAGCACTCGCTTCGTCTCTTCGTTGATCAGACGGTAATAGAGCTCGGTACTTTCCCAACTCATACCCCCAAGCAATCCGATCGTTTTCATTGCGGATACTAATGCGTGGACTGACAGATAACGGGAAAAAAGGCGATGCAGCCGTTGTTCACCGGGCGCGTTCTTCGCTTTGGAAAAACGTCCAGGCGAACGCGGTAAATACGCTCACATTGAGTTTGTCCTTGAACAACGGGCTGTCGTCGTTGGTGGCACCGCTGTGGACGCCCAGACGGGTGCCGACTATCAGGCGAAGGCTCTTGTCGAAACGCTTCGACACACCGAGGGTAATGTTGGTGCCGAGGTAGCCCGCATCGGCGTCGTAGGCCCGACGTGACGAGGTGGCGTACCTGGGTTTTACCTCGTAGAAGTAGTCCATCAATCTCTCGGTCCCGAACAAGGGCCCGATGCTGCTGGATATGCGGAGATCCAGAGCGCTGACGTGTTCCAGGGCGTAGTTCAACTTGGGGTTGAAGACGAAGCCACGATGGTCAAGCGATGAGAAATCCGTCGAGTAGACTGCCCGCGCCTGCAGATTGAGATTCAGCTTCCGCTGGCCAGGCTCATTGATCAGCTTGAAGATCAACTGTGGCCCGATACCAAAAAGAAAATCCAGATCCGGCATATCGCGACGGGCGTCGTTGTTGTCGGAATCGACCGGAAACGCGCCGCTCAGACTGACATCGAATTCGAACTTTTCATTGTCGATGAAGCGGCCGCTTATGGCCCCTCGGTTGTCTTCCCCACCCACCCGCAGAATATCGCCGCGGTAGATCAGGATGGGCACCGCGAGAGCCCGGAAGGTGTTCTCTCCGGCCGCGGGATAGTCCGGCAAAGTGCCCGCGAACGCCCCAATACCGGCTTCCCAGAGCGGCTTTCCGTCTGCGGAGCCCTCCGTGGTCTGGTCCTTGGCGTGCGCCGGCAGGATGCCTGAAACCAGAAGAAGCAGCATGGAGACAAAACGGTGTGTTGAAATCAATTCTGACCTGCAGCGTAAGACCAGCCGAGAGCTTCACCGACCGGCGACTGAAATTTCCAACGTCGGATTGTAAGTACTACAGATCGCTGCTGACCGCCTGCTTAGTCGGGTTTATTAGCATCGAGGGGGTCGCATCGAGGGGGGGTCGGAGGTAGAAGAGAACGGTTCTTAAACAATAGCCATAAGCATTCGCATGAACCTCCGACCCCTCTTCACCCGGACCCCTCTTCCGCAAACCTCCGACCCCTCTTTAGCTCCACCGGGGAATCTGCTCACGATTGCCTTGCTTTTCGTCCAACCAGGCGCCGGCCCTAGCAACTGCCGCCTGAGCATCTATCGCATACCCATCTGCACCCAGCTTGAGCCAGAGAACCCGGTCCTGATTGAAAAGATAACCGCCGACCAGGATCTTGATGTCGGCACACTGGGGCGTTGTGCGGACGGCCGCGATCAAATCAGCCACCGCGGAAACGTCGGACGAGAGCGAAGCAGAAATACCCAGGACGTGAGCCCGCCGCTCAATCAACTCAGTGACCACACTCGCTGTCGGCGTATCTGCGCCGAGGTGATAACTCTCCCATCCCGCCATTTCCAGAAAATCTGCCACCATACGACCCCCAATCTCGTGTAGATCGCCTTCTACACAGGTGGTCACAACAACGCCCCCATTCTTTCTCGCCTGCAAGGACACGTAGGGAAACAGCTGCGACATAATCATCTGGGTGGCCGCGGTACAGTAGTGCTCGCGAGCGACGCTGATCTGCTTCGTCTGCCATAGGCGTCCAATCTCATACAGCGCGGTCTGAAAGACATGCAGATAGATATCGTGCACGGCAACGCCAGATTCGGCCGCATCGAGAATCAATCGGCTCGCCGTCTGACGGTCACCTCGCATAAGGGCCTGCAGGTACCGATTGGCGAGCGGCGCCTGCGGGTGCCCGGCCTTGAGGAAGCTTGGTACTTCATCCGGCAGGGAGGGGAAACGCTCGATGGCATGCCTGACGAAGCCGACAGCCACCTCAGCCGATTCGGAGGTCAGCTCGAATCTGAGCGCCTCGCACATGCAGTTCAGATCGAGAAGCTGTTCTTCCGGTGACACACCTCGTTGCGTATGCAGTACCTTCGCCCATGCGACGTTATCGACAAACAGCTCTCGGTTGTCTGCAGAGATCGCACCGGCCAGGCAAGACAACTGATAGTTTGCGTCCTCTAGCGACTCGGATCTTTCCGATTCGCCAAGGCGTTCGGGCACGTTGGTGTGCCGTGAGAACTCCATGCTAACCAGGGTTGTGGCAATTTCGTCACATTGCCGCTGCAACTGCTTGCCGACAGACCGTGTGCTTTGTGTCTGACCTTTCATGTCATCGGAGAGTGATGGCGAACATCTTTATCCCTGGATTGTCCTTCATGATTGCGTTTATATTTTGCCGCCATTCCGCGAAAGTTCGACTTGTTATCGGTCACAGATGTGGGTGTCGATTGCACCTTTAAAGCCCCGCGCGCGCGGAACCGAACTGAACATTGACCCAGATCAATGGGCGGACTCTAATTCCATGGGGGGGTTACGGTCTTGGGCTCATATCGTGTCCGGCAGACAAACTTTGGGGAACACGCGGGGCATCAAATCACAACCATCTTTATCTGGGGATGCCCCCTCAGCCCGAAGGTGCGACGCAACTCAGACGATTTCCGGCTCTTCGACGATCTCGGGGAGATTAAACTGGCCACCATCCTGCATGGCATCCAGATGTTGTTCCAAGAGTGAAGCCTGGCGTGTCCGACCGACGTGAAACACGGCCTCACCCTCATAAACCAATGGCAGATTCGTACGCCCGATGATTACACCGTCGGACGACGAGACAATGGGCTTCTCGCCAGACCCGCCGGCATCCCCAACAAAGGCCAAGACGTCCTCTTTGGATACCATATCCCCAAGCTTTACCAGCATGCGAACCAAGCCGCTGCTCGGCGCTCTGACCCAGGCTGTCGAACGTAACACAACGCTCGGTTTCGGCGGCTTTCGCTTCAGGCTCAGCATACCCATCTCGCGCATCACGTTGACCACACCGCGCAGGCCGACGCGGATCGCTACCTCGTCGAATCGGAGCGCCTCACCGGCTTCGTAGACCATGATCGGTACCTGCTCAACAGACGCGGAATGACGCAACGAGCCATCCGGTGGCGCGGAGTGAATCAGCATGGGAGCAGCAAATGCCTTGGCCAGCGGCGCCAATGATTCCAGGCTCATATCTGCACGAATTTGGGGGAAATTGTCGCGGTGAATGGCGGCCGTGTGTAGATCAATCCCGAGGTCCGCACGCCTTACCACTTCACTCAAGAAGATATGCGCCAGTCGTGCGGCAAGTGAGCCCTGCTCGCGGCCGGGAAAACTGCGGTTTAGATCGCGTCGGTCGGGCAGATAGCGGGACTGTATGTGGAAACCGAGTACATTGACGATTGGGACAACCAGCAGCGTACCGCGCAGTTTTTTCAGTTGAGGCTGTAATAGCAGTCGGCGAATTATCTCCACGCCGTTGATTTCGTCACCGTGAACTGCGGCGCTGACGAGCAGCGTCGGCCCCTCACGCTTACCATGCACCACGTGCACGGGCATATTGACGGTTGTCTCTGTGTAGAGCCCTGGCAATGGAATGTCGACGACTAGCTTTTGTCCTGCCTTGACCCCGACTCCATGGATCTCAAAATCCGCCCGACCCAATTGACTATCCCCGGCCGCGCGTCTTGGTCCGGTTTGGCTTGCTGTTTTTCTCGATGAATTCGATGATCAACCCAGCCACGTCTTTCCCGGTCGAGTTCTCAATGCCTTCCAGACCTGGCGATGAGTTGACCTCCATTACGACGGGACCGTGATTAGAGCGCAGGATGTCTACACCGCACACGTTCAATCCCATGATGCTGGCTGCTCGCACCGCAGTCGAGCGTTCTTCCGGCGTCAGCCTGACAACGGCTGCAGACCCGCCACGATGCAAATTGGAGCGAAATTCCCCTTCCTTTCCCTGGCGTTTCATCGCCGCGACGACCTTGCCACCGACCACCAGGCAACGAATATCAGCGCCGCCCGCCTCCTTGATGAACTCTTGTATCAAGATGTTTGCCTTCAATCCCATAAAGGCCTCGATGACGCTTGCCGCTGCCTTCTTGGTCTCCGCGAGTACCACACCGATGCCCTGCGTACCTTCGAGCAGCTTGATCACCGCAGGGGCTCCTCCCACCATGTTGAGCATATCCTCTACGTCGTCTGGTGAATGCGCGAAACCCGTCACGGGCAGCCCAATACCCTTACGCGCGAGCAATTGTAGCGAGCGCAGTTTGTCACGCGAACGTGTAATGGCAACAGACTCATTCAGTGGGTAGACGCCCATCATCTCGAACTGGCGCAGCACCGCGGTACCGTAGAAGGTCACCGAAGCACCGATCCGCGGGATAACCGCGTCGAAACCCGTCAGATTCTCCCCCTTATAGTGAATCGATGGACGCATCGAGGTGATGTTCATGTAACAACGCAGAACATCATAGATAAACACCTCATGCCCGCGAACCTCGGCGGCCTCGATAAGCCGGCGAGTCGAATATAGATTCTTGTTTCGAGAGAGTACAGCGATCTTCATGGACAACTCCTTTAGGGTTTCTTATGGCCTTTTCGACCCGTCTGATAAGACAACGCAGGATTGACGACAAAGCCGCCTGCCTCCATCGTGGTGCGTCCAATCAGCATGCGAAAGCGCATATTGTCGCGGCCGGTCAAAGTCATCTCCACTCGTTCGTCCCAGTCACCCACGCGCAGCCGCGTGGCGATGACGTAGCGCTGTTCGGTATGACCACCGGAGTCGGTAACCGGTCTCCGGTCTGCGATCGGTGCCTCGCATACGACCACCCGGGATTCGCTCTTCTGAACTGGGTGCACTTTGAAACGTATCCAGGGTTTACCCTCGTTCTCGAAAACCTGCAGTTCGAAGGCATGGAGGCAGGATGTTCGGGCCCCGGTATCCACCTTGGCCTTTATCGGGCCTAACCCTAAGTCTGGCAATTCCACCCATTCTCGCCAGCCTAAAATCTTTATCTGATCAACCATTTGTATTCCTTGAGGCGGCACGGGCCTGAAATGCCGATCAGGCTCTACCAGAGGCGCTTTGGTCACTGGATCTGAATGGCAATTAGTTCAGGATTTGCGCCCCGGCGGATTCTCCTTGAGCAAATACCGATGCTTATCTTGTCGTCACCCCGGTATTGATAGCTCCCTGATGCACGCCACAAACGACAAGGCCGCCCTCAGGGGCGGCTTTCTTCACCGCCGATACCGGCGCTTTCAGCCGGGAGCCGCGGCTCAGGGAAGCCTGTACTCGCCTTTCCAATCAGACCGTCCTGCGCCAGCGTCGCCGATGAAATTGCCCTGAAATTGCTGTTCATCGCTGATCCCTGTGTACTTGCCGGTGCCGCCGACGAAGCGTTCGGTGCCCGGGCACGCCGGCATCACACCTGCGCATTTCCACTCCACATAGATCTCGTCGCCATCCGCGTCCGTGACCACGCAGGTCC
>JAHEJD010000057.1:0-7080 GCA_024639005.1 Chromatiaceae bacterium
CACGGCCCAGGGCGTGGCACTGACGGAACCCGAGGCACGCGACATCATCTATGGCATGCCGCACAGCGAGTGGAAGGCGCGCTATCAAAAAGAGGCCAGCGCCGAACAGAAGGCGCGGTACGACGCGCTGGGGCCGGACGACATCACGGATTGACCGGACTGCTCTTCAGACCGGGTCGACCGCCTGCACGGCCTGCACCTCGATCCGGTCACCCATAACGCGCCAGCGCACGTCGTAGCCGTCGAGGCGCATCCCGTAGACCCGCCCGGGCTCCCCGCCCTGGCGATAGGCCGGCCGCGGATCCAGCGCGAGGACCTCGCCGATCAGGCAGCGCAGCCCCGCCGCCGCCGCCGCCACCCCCTCGAGGTCCGCCTCGGCCTGGGCGCCGAAGACCACCGGCCAACCCGCTTTTGGCGCGGTCGGCGCAAATCCGCCCTCGGCGTCGGCGATCGCATCCGCGTAGGGCAGATAGGGCTTGATATCGAACACCGGGGTGCCGTCGAGCAGATCCAGCCCCGATACGCGCAGCAGCGGCTCCGGCCGCGTGACGACCTGCAGCAGACGCACCGCCGAGAGGCCGAGGAAGTTGGGCCGGAACGGCGCCCGGCTGGCCCAGACGCCGACCTCGGTATTGCCGCCCAGTCGCGGCGGCCGGACCCGGGGGCGCCAGCCCTGCGCCACACAGCGGTCGAACCGGAAGGTCAGCCAGACGTGTGAAAAGCCCTCCAGCCCCTGCAGCATCGCGGCATCATGGTAAGGCGCGAGCAGCCGCACCTCGCCGATCGCGCTCGGCGCCAGACCCGGCTGGCGCGGGATGCCGAATTTCTCCTGAAACGGGGAGCGCACCCGCGCGACGGGTTCGATGGAGATTTTATGTCCTGCGGATTCGTCCATAAGTGTGCACTGAAACCCAGAACCCAAACGCGCTAGCGGCGAAACTACATCGCACGACCGCGGGGCCCCGATAACCCGGATTATTTACGTTTCCCGGTAAAGCCCGAGAGCACTCGGGCGATAGCGTTGGCAACTGGAGGTTACATCATGGTCTCTGCGTGCACCGCGACGCCCACCGCTAACCAGTGCTCCCACGTGCGTAACCCCTGATGGTACCGACCCTACGCGAGCCCCTGGCCCTATTTCTGCTTCTGCTGCTGGGTCTGCTCGGCATACTCCTGGTCTCGCGCAGCGCGGGATACCTGTCAACGACCGATGCGGCCTGGGCTACCGGACTGTCCGCCCTGATCGCCCTGATCTGGGACGCCGCGGTGCAGCGCCCGCAGCGTCGCAGGCTCGAGCAGCTCGAGGCGATCTATCGCCACGCACACGATGCGGTGCTGGTCTTTGATCCGCGCGACGGCAGACTGATCGACTACAACCCACGGACGGCCGAGCTCCTCGGCATGGCGCCAAGCCGGCTCGAGTGCATCCACTTGACCGACCTGCACCACGAGGACGAGGCCTTCCTAAGCAGCCTGGTCGATGACGTGATGGGCGGCGCGCAGGGCCGGTATCTCCGCATCCACTATCGTGCCGCCGATGGGCGCGTGGTCCCGGCCGAGGTCGCCGCGTCGCGGCTGTACGTCGACGGCCGGGACCTGCTGTTGTGCATCGCACGCGACATCAGAGAGCGCGAAGATGCTGCGCAGCGGATTCAACACCTCGCCTACCACGACACCCTGACCGGCCTGCCCAACCGGTCCCTGCTGAGCGACCGCATCAACCGCGCGCTGGCCCGAGGGCGACGGACCGGGCAGCTCGGCGGCCTGCTATTCATCGATCTGGACAAGTTCAAGCGCATCAACGACTCCCTGGGACACTCGATCGGTGACGAACTGCTCAAGGAACTGGCAAGGCGCCTGCGCAGCACCCTGCGCGAGGAAGACACAGTCGCCCGACTCGGCGGCGACGAATTCGTCGTGCTGCTGGAGGGCTTGGGACCGCGCGCTATCGGCGCGGTGGCAAAGGCCAGCGAAATCGCGGAGAAACTGCGCG
Organism: Chromatiaceae bacterium; assembly: GCA_024639005.1. Taxonomy (GTDB): domain Bacteria; phylum Pseudomonadota; class Gammaproteobacteria; order Chromatiales; family Chromatiaceae; genus Thiosocius. The sequence goes on from JAHEJD010000057.1 coordinate 1,994, forward strand.
GGGTCTTTACCGACGCCTACGAACTGAACGGCCACGAGCTCTATGTCACGGCAAGCATCGGTATCGTGACCTTCCCGCAAGACGGTGACACCGTCGACACACTGCTAAGGCATGCCGATACGGCGATGTATTACGCCAAGGGCGCCGGACGAGACGGCGCCCGCGTATTCGAGCGTCGCATGGACGAGGCCGTTAGCTCACGATTGCGTCTGGAGAACGAACTGCGGGCGGGTCTGCGCGACGGCCAGTTCGTTCTCTATTTTCAGCCGGTCCTGACCATCAAGGACGGCCGGGTGCTCGGCGCCGAGGTGCTGCTGCGCTGGCAGCACCCCAGAGACGGCCTGATCTCGCCCAAGGCGTTCCTGCCCTGCATCGAGAACAGCGCCCTGATGCTGAAGCTCGACGACTGGGTGTTGTCCGAATCCTGCCGACTGCTCGGCGACATTCAGAATGACCCGACGCTGTCGCCGCCAGACTGTCTGTCGATCAATGTCAGCCACCAACAGTTCCATCAGCCAGACTTCGTCGATCGGGTCACAGCGATCCTGACCGAGACCGGCGCCGATCCCCGACGCCTGCAATTCGAGCTCACCGAGACGATGCTGATCAAAGACATCAAGGAGTCCGTTGCCTGCATGAGCGCGCTCAAACAGCTCGGCATCCGCTTTGCGATCGACGACTTCGGAACGGGTTACTCGTCGCTCTCCAGCCTGCGCCAGCTGCCGATCGATACGTTGAAGGTCGATCGCACCTTCATCCGTGATATGGCTGGAGACCCAAACGATGCGGTCATTGTTAGGGCAATACTGTCAATGGCCCAACAGTTCGGGCTAAAAGTGATCGCCGAGGGCGTGGAGACCCGCGAGCAACTGCAGTTCCTGCGCGACGCAGACTGCACCTACTATCAAGGCTATCTGGCGCGCCCACCGCTCGCGCGCGAGACGTTCCGCGAGGAGCTGAACATCAGCGCGGAGCTGTTCGGATTGGCCGACATGCCGCCGCCGAATCTTAGTCGCGGCGCCGACGGCGAGAACCCCGCAGCCGCGAGGTCGGACGGATGACAGCGCGCCAGCGTTAATCCCGTCGCAGTGCGTCGCTGACCGCGATGGGGGTCGGAAAGCGCAACACCACCAGATAGGACGAGACCAGAAAGGTCAGCAACGTCGAGAGCTGAATCAGATAAGAGGCCTCTGCGCCGATGACCTGGTTCTCGAACGCCAGCACCGCGAGCAACAGCGAGAACTCGCTCATCTGACCGAGCCGGTAACCCACCTCATGCGAGCGATTCTCCGACTCGCCGGTGCGCAAAAGCAACCAGCGGAACACCGGCGGTTTGAGCAGCATCAGCGCCAGCGCCAGGATCGCGGCCGGCAGGATCACCTTGTCGATCACGCCGACATCGAAGCCCGCCCCGAGGGAGAAGAAGAACAGCACCAGAAAAAAATCACGCAGGGGCTTGAGGCTCTCGGCGATGAACATCGAAATCGGGCTGGACGCAAGCACCACGCCGGCGATGAAGGCACCGATTTCGGCCGACAGGCCCAACAGCACGGCCAGCTCCGCCATACCCAGGCACCAGCCGATGGCCATCAGGAAGATATACTCCTGGATCTTGTCGAACTTGCGGATCAGGCGGATCAGCACATGGCGCTCGACCATCCAGGCAAAGCCGATGAGCGCGGGCAGCGACACCAACAACTTGACGACATCGGCGATCTCCATGCCGCCATGTGCGCTGCCCTGCACGACCAGGAGCAGCACAATCGCCAACAGGTCCTGCAACAACAGTATGCTGATGATGACTTCGCCGGTACGCTGATGATGCAGCATGGTAGTCGGCAACAACTTTAGACCGACGATGGTGCTCGAGAAGGTCGCCGCGCCGCCCACCAGCAACGCCTCCTGCCAACGGAAGCCGGACGCCAGGGAGACACCGAACCCGACCGCAAAGAACACCGATGAACTCAGCAGCGTGACTTGGGTGGTCTTGGTCACCATCCGAATCAGCTCCTGCGGCTGCAGGTTCAGGCCGAGCAGAAACAGCAGAAATATGATCCCGAACTCGGAGATGCTGCGGATCAGCTCCGGGTCCGATACGAGACCCAGCGCGGATGGCCCCAGCAGGGCGCCCAGCAGAATATAGGCCACCAGCAGTGACTGACGCGCGAACAGCGCCACCGTCGCAAAGATCGCAGCACCGGTGAAGACCAGGAATATCGTAAAGACGATAGGATCGTGCTGCATGACCATTCCCGTGGCGGGTCCAGGCCGCACGATAGCAAGAGCGCTGCTACAAAAAAACACCCGCCGAATGGCGGGTGCCCGGATGCAGCACAAGGCTGTCTCTGAAGGTGTGCCTACTCGGTCTTGCTCAACTTCAGCGCGCCCGAAGATGCCTGCGGATCCGACTTGCGCGTCGACTTCGTCTTGCAGTGGCTGGCCACGGAACGACCGTCCTTGCGCGTGTAGCCGTCGACCCAGACGCACTTGGCGGCGCCTGTACATGCGTCCTGTTGCATGGCATTGCAGCGGCTGGCGGCGGTGCCTGCCGCCGGTGCCAGCGATGCACCAATGACCAGCGTGACCCAAACGGCGTGACGGGAACGGGTAAGATAAGACATGGTGTTCTCTCCTTAGAACCTATTCGACACCGATCCTGGTGTCATCGGGAAGTGTAGCCTGCCGTCACGCGCGGCTCAAGCCATCTGTCAGCGGCGGCAGTCTGTGGTGTCACAGCCCCGGCCATCGGTCCAGACCGCGCCCTCCATCCTCGCCCCCTGCAGTCGAGCGCCGCCAATACGCGCACCGCTGAGATCGGCAAAGCTCAGATCGGCCGCACTGAGGTCTGCATTGGTGAGATCGGCGTAACGCAGGTCGGCGCCTTTCAGGTTGGCGTCGGCGAGCGTCGCATAGGACAGATCGGCGCGGCTCAGGTTGGCGTAGCGCAGGTCGGCGCGACGCAGATCCGCTTGGGTCAGATGGGCGCCGGCCAACGAGGCATTCGCCAGCTGCGCGTCGGCGAGCGATACTGCGGCCAGCTGCGCGCCGCTGAGCTGACAGCCCTCGAGCGAGACGCCGGGTGCCGGGGCAGCCGCACAGTCGCGGTCGTCCTCGGCGGTTCGTTGGCCGACCAGCGAAACGCCCAACGTCAGCAGGCCCAGTACCAACGTCGCTACGATGATGGTGCGTATCGCGCGCGTCCGATCCTGCCGGCTCAGCGCATCCTGTTCCGCGGCCATCTCCTGATCATCGCTGCGCAGCTGCAGCGGTACCACCTCCGGCACGCCACCCAGGCGGCGCCATGCACGCCGGTCGTCGCTGACCTCGTCGTCGAGATCGAGTTGGCCCTCGAGCACGAAATGCCGGACTTTGGCGCTGCTCAAGGGGCCGCGCACCTCGGCACCGCGTCGCACGAACCAATCCAAGCCGCTGCCCCTAGACTGCATATCTCACCGATTTCCTGCTGCGGACACCGTATACCCCCAGTCGATGGCTATTGCAGATAGCGGCTTGGCGGCCGATAACTTGTGCACCACCCTCAGGCCTCAGAACCGGTAGTGAAGATTCCCGCCACACTGTTGCCGCTGGTCGTCGACGTCGGACGCCGCGAGATCCCCTCGCTGCTCAAACAGCTGCAAGTGGGACAGACGCTGCAGGCCCAGGTGCTCAGCCAGGTGCAGCCGGGCCTGCTGCGGCTGCAGATTGCGACGACGGAACTGCTCGCACGCAGCCAGCTGATGCTGCCCCCCGGGAAACGCCTGCAGCTCGAGGTCATCAAAGGCCAGCCGTTGCCCGAGCTGCGTATCCTGCCGCAGGTCGCGGCACCGGACCGCCAGCAGCTGGCGGTGCGCTCGGCCCTGGCGCGCCAGCTGCCGCCATCCGAGGTACGCGCGGCACTGCGCAGCGCCATCGGCGAGGCCAGCCATCAGGCAGCACCCCCGCGCCAACGCGAGGCGGCCGAGCTGTTTTCCACCCTCCTGCGCAGCGCGGGTGTCAGGCTGGAGCAACTCAACCCGGCGACGTTGCAGCGCGCGATCCGCCACAGCGGACTGTTTCACGAGGCCCGCCTCGCCACCGGCATGCCCCCGGACGCGGCCGATAACAAGACGCAACAGTTGCAGCTGCTGCAGCTGCTGATCCGTCTGAGCAGCGGCGGCAAGACCAGACAAAAAGACATCGCCGAGCCACCGGTCAATAACGAGCAGACCGGCAATATAAAGGCAGCCCTCGGCGACTCGCTGATCAACCGCCTGATGCGCCTGGTCGAGGGATCACTGTCGCGTATCCAGCTGCAGCAGGCCGCCAGCCTGCCCAATGAGGAGGGCCAGCGCCAGGCCTGGCAGCTCGACCTGCCGATCCAGTTGCCGGGCCAGACGCACGAGGCCAGGCTGCGCATCGAACGCGAGGCGGCCGGCGGCGACCAGGGTGCGGCGGCCAGCTGGGCGGTCAATCTGGCCTTCCAATTCGACAGTATCGGCGGCCTGCAGTGCCGCATCGTGCTGGCCGGCGAGCGCGTGTCGACGACATTCTGGAGCGACAGGGCATCTACCCACGAACGCGTCGAAGAGCGCCTGCCGGTGCTGCGCGAGGCCTTCGAGGCACAGGGCCTCGAGGTCGTGCATCTGGGCGGTGTATTGGGTGCGCCGACCGAACCGCTGATCTCCGTGCCGGTACCTGACAGCCTGGTGGACGAGCACGCCTGAGATGAAGCAGCCGAATCGCACCGTCAGTGGCCACACCGACATCGCCGTGGCACTGCGCTATGACGGCCGCAACGCACCGCGGATCACCGCCAAGGGCGAACAGCAACTGGCAGAACAGATCGTCGAGGCGGCCGAGCAGGCCGGCGTTCCGCTCTACCCGGATCCGGAAATGGCAATGATTCTGTCGCAGGTCCCGCTCGGCGAGGAGATACCGGACGACCTGTACAAGGCGATTGCGGAGGTGATCGCGTTCGCCTACATCTTGGCCGGCAAGGTGCCGGAGGGGTTCGTGCCGGACCCGCCTTCCAACGAAACTAGTGCGCGAGGATCTGGCTGAGGAACAGCTTGGTCCGGTCCGACTGCGGATTATCGAAGAAGTCATCG
>JAHEJD010000057.1:7180-19917 GCA_024639005.1 Chromatiaceae bacterium
TGGCCGGCAAGGTGCCGGAGGGGTTCGTGCCGGACCCGCCTTCCAACGAAACTAGTGCGCGAGGATCTGGCTGAGGAACAGCTTGGTCCGGTCCGACTGCGGATTATCGAAGAAGTCATCGGGCCGATTCTGCTCGATAATCTCACCGCCATCCATGAAGATCACCCGGTTGGCCACCGTCTTGGCGAAACCCATCTCGTGGGTCACGCACAGCATGGTCATACCGCTCTCGGCCAGCTCGATCATGGTATCCAGGACCTCTTTGATCATCTCCGGATCGAGCGCCGAGGTGGGTTCGTCGAACAGCATAATGCTCGGGTTCATGCACAGACTGCGGGCGATGGCGACGCGCTGTTGCTGACCACCGGACAGCTGGCCCGGGTACTTGCCGGCCTGCTCCGGGATCTTCACCTTCTCGAGATACTGCATGGCGGCCTCCTCCGCCTCCTTGCGCGGCATCTTGCGCACCCAGATCGGTGCCAGGCAGCAGTTCTCCTGCACCGTGAGGTGTGGAAACAGGTTGAAGTGTTGAAACACCATGCCCACTTCGCGGCGGATCTGGTCGATATTCTTGATGTCGTCGGTGAGTTCGGTGCCGTCGACGATGATCTGCCCGCGCTGGTGCTCCTCGAGGCGGTTGATGCACCGAATCATGGTCGATTTTCCCGAGCCGGACGGCCCGCAGATCACGATCCGCTCGCCCTTTTTGACCTCTAGATTGATGTCCTTGAGCACATGGAACTGGCCGTACCATTTGTGCACGCCGCGCAACTCGATCGTCAACTCATCGGATACCACGGGACCAGGGGTCGGCGACTCAGACATGATGCGCTCCAGATTTCAACGCTTGTGACCGGTATGCAGCTTGCGCTCCAGCGCCATGCTGTAGCGCGACATACTGAAACAGAAGATCCAGTAGACAAAGGCCGCAAAGGACAGTCCCTCAATAGAGAATCCCAGCCATTTGGGATCGGCCAACGCGGCCTCGATCATGGCCAGCATATCGAACAGGCCGATGATCAGGACCAGGGTCGTATCCTTGAACAGGGCAATGAAGGTATTCACTATGCCGGGGATCACGAGTTTGAGCGCCTGCGGCAGGATGATCAGACTCATGCTCTGCCAATAGCTCAGCCCCATTGCCTGCGCCGCCTCGTACTGTCCCTTCGGGATGGCCTGCAGACCACTGCGCACCACCTCGGCCATGTAGGCGGACTGGAACAGCGAAATGCCGATCATAGCCCGCAGGAGCTTGTCGAAGTTTGTCCCCTCAGGCAGGAACAGTGGCAGCATCACCGATGACATGAACAGCACGGTGATCAACGGCACGCCGCGCCAGAATTCGATAAACACGACGCAGACCGATTTGACGATCGGCATGCTGGAACGTCGCCCCAACGCCAGCAGGATGCCCAGCGGGAAAGACGCCGCCATACCCACAGAGGCCAGGACCAGCGTCAGCGTCAAACCGCCCCAGCGGCTGGTCTCTACATGTTCCAGACCGAGTACGCCGCCCGAGAACAGGTAGAACGCGATCACCGGATAACCGAACAGCACGAAAAACCCAAGCCACAGCTTCCAGGGAAACTGCTTGATGAACAGCGGGATCATCAGCACGACCAGGAGTATGGCCGCCAGATTGATGCGCCAGTATTGGGCCTCCGGATACAGGCCGTACATGAACTGATTGAAGCGAACACTAACGAAGACCCAACAGGCCCCGCCCTTTTCCAGATCGCAGGGCTCGCGCGAATCGCCAAGCCAATGCGCCTTGATCAGCGCCCACTCGATCAGCGGCGGCAGCGTGAGATAGACCACATAGGCGGCGGCAAGGGTGAGTACCGTATTGCCCCATGACGAGAACAGGTTGGTGCGCAACCAGCCGATCACCCCAACGCTGGTGATCGGTGGCGGCAGATCCGGTTGCGGCGTGTGCGTACTCATCAGGCTACCTTTCGACCAACTGTTTGCGCTTGTTGTACCAGTTCATAAACATCGAGATAAGCAGACTGATCGTCAGATAGACACCCATGGTCATCGCAATCACCTCGACCGCCTGCCCCGTCTGATTGAGCGTCGTGCCGGCAAACACGCTGACCAGATCCGGGTAGCCTATCGCGGTGGCGAGCGAGGAGTTCTTGGTCAGGTTGAGGTACTGACTGGTCAACTGCGGAATGATCACCCGCATGGCCTGCGGGATAATCACGAGTTTCAGCGTGACCTGCGGGCGCAGGCCGAGCGCGAAGGCCGCCTCGGTCTGCCCATGGGTGACCGACAGGATGCCCGATCGCACCGCCTCGGCGATGAAGGCGCCGGTATAGATACTCAGCGCCAGCACCAGCGCAGCGAGCTCCGGTATCACCTCCAGGCCACCCTTGAAGTTGAAGCCCTTGAGCGCCGGGTAATCGAAATGCATCGGCGCCCCGCTGATCAAGAAGACCAGCAGCGGCAGGCCGAGGATCACCGCGGTGCCCACCGAGTAGATCGGGAAGGGCTGACCCGTGGCGTCCTGGCGCTTGTGCGCCCAGCGCGCCAAGACCGCGACGCCGATAATCGCGGCCAACAGCGCCAGCCACACCAGGCCGAAACCGTCCTCCGCCACCGGCCGCGGAAAGAACAGGCCCCGGTTGTTGAGGAACACCGTATCGCCCATGTTGATGCTCTGGCGCGGAAGCGGCAACGGACGCAGTACCGCGAAGTACCAGAACATGATCTGCAGCAGCAGCGGGATGTTGCGGAATGTCTCGATGTAGACCGTCGCCAGGCGCGCGACCAGCCAGTTGCGCGACAGGCGCGCAACGCCGACGAAGAACCCGATAAAGGTAGCAAAAAATATACCCAGGCCGGCGACCAGCAGGGTGTTCAACAGGCCGACGAAAAAGGTCCGACCGTAAGTATAGGTCTCGTCGTAAGGAATGAGGCTCTGCAGGATACCGAAGCCGGCCGCGTTCGACAGAAAACCGAAGCCGGTGGTGATGCCGCGCTGCTCCATGTTCTGCAGCGTATTATTCAGCAGGTAATAGCCGAACGCGCCGATCGCAACTACCAGCAGGGCCTGAAAGACGATTGCACGAAATGCCGGGAGGCGCCACAGCGCCACCTTGGACGCCGAGGTCTGAGTTGGCTTGTCAGTTGCCATCGACGCCTCGCGGCCCCGCGCAGCCAAAGTCCCCACCCCGGGGCGATATCACCCCGGGGCGGCTGCGGCTTGGGTCAATCGAGATCAACGAACCGGCGGTGCGTATTGGATGCCGCCTTTGCTCCACAGCGCATTGAGGCCGCGTGAGATGCCCAGCGGGCTGCCCTCGCCCACGTTACGCTCAAAGACCTCGCCATAGTTGCCGACATGCTTGATGATGTTGTAGCCCCAGTCATCGGGGACCCCCATCCATTCGCCCTTCACGCCCTCGATACCCAGCAGGCGGCGTACGTTCGGATCCGTCGACTTGGCCTTCATTTCGTCGACATTGGCCGAGGTGACGCCCAGCTCTTCGCCGTTGACCATCGCAAACAACATCCACTTGACGATGTTGAACCATTCATCGTCACCCTGACGAACGACCGGACCCAGTGGTTCCTTGGATATTACCTCCGGCAACACCATCGCACTTTTGGGGTCCTCGAGCTTGATCCGCAGCGCATAGAGCTGCGACTGGTCCGAGGTAAGCGCATCGCAGCGCCCCGCCTCGAACGCCTTTACCGTCTGGTCCGAGGTGTCGAAGGTGATCGGCGTGTAGCTCATCTTGTTGGCACGGAAATAGTCCGCCAGGTTGAGTTCGGTCGTGGTCCCGGCCTGGATACAGAACGAGGCACCGTCCAGCTCCGTGGCACTCTTCACGCCGAGGCTCTTGGTGACCAGAAAACCCTGTCCGTCGTAATAGTTGACGCCGGTGAAGTTGAGGCCCAGTGAGGTGTCGCGGGTGTAGGTCCAGGTCGTGTTGCGCGGCAGTATGTCGATCTCCCCCGACTGCAGCGCAGTGAAACGTTCCTTGGCGGTCAACGGGCTGTACTTCACCTTGCCGGGATCACCGAAGATCGCTGCGGCGACACCACGGCACATGTCGACGTCGATGCCGGTGAACTGGCCTTTTTCGTCAGCCGCCGAGAATCCCGGCAGACCGGTGCTGACGCCGCATTGCACAAAGCCTTTGCTCTTGACGGCGTCTAGCGTGGCTCCGGCCGTCGCCGCGCCGGAAAACACGAGGGTCGCGCCCAGCGCGACTAGAAGCTTGAATTTCATTGAGTGGATCTCCTCCGCGTTCTTGCGAATTCTTATGTATGAGCAATCAACATCTGTGCCAAATAGGCTGATGCGGGCAACGGCTTTACGACGACCGCGCGGTGAGTGTGTCTGCCTGGGCTGCGAGCGTCAAGGCGCAGACGCACGAGGCAATCGCGCCGGGCGGCGCGCACCAAACCGGTGAGCAGGGCGCCGGCACGCTACAAAGCTGTGCAAAATCGTCGCCCTGACGCCCCGAATCAATCCGTAGGAGGCGTCGCTGCGGCCAGCAGTTCACGCAGGGCTTGCTCATCCAGCACCGCCACACCCAAGGCCTCGGCCTTGCTGAGTTTGGAGCCCGCCTCCTCACCCGCCACGAGGTAAGCGGTGTTTTTGGAGACACTGCCGGTGACCTTGGCGCCCAGGGCCTGCAGCCTCTCCTTCACCTGGGTGCGCGGCTCCGACAGCGTGCCGGTGAGGACGAAGGTCTTGCCGGACAGCGGCAACTGGCCCGCGGCAGCGAGGGGTTCGGTCTCCGCCCACTCGAGGCCGGCGTCGCGCAGCTTGGCGATCACCTCCTGGTTGTGCGGCTGGCGGAAAAAGGTGTGGACGTGGCGAGCGACGATGGGACCGACATCGGGCGTCTCCTGCAGCGCCTCCTCGGTCGCCGCAGCGATCGCGTCGAGACCGCCGAACTGGCGCGCCAGTGACTGTGCGGTGGCCTCGCCCACTTCGCGGATGCCGAGCGCAAAGAGGAAACGGTCCAGCGTGGTCCTGCGTGCATCGTGCAGCGCAGCGACCAGATTGTGTGCCGATTTCTGCGCCATGCGCTGCAGACCAGCGAGTGCGTCTACCGACAGACCGAACAGGTCGGCCGGGTCACTGATCAGCGCCTGATCGATCAGTTGGTCTATGAGTTTTTCGCCCAGCCCGTCGATATCCATCGCGCGTCGCGCGGCGAAGTGCTTGACCGACTCCTTGCGCTGCGCGGCGCAATACAGGCCGCCGGAGCAGCGCGCCACCGCCTCGCTCTCGATGCGTTCGATCGCCGAGCCACAGACCGGACAGTTCGCGGGCATCACCACCGGCGTGGCGTCCGCCGGGCGGCGCTCCGGCAGCATCCGGACGATCTCCGGGATCACATCACCGGCGCGTCGCACGTAGACCGTGTCGCCCACCCGGACATCCTTGCGTTCGACCTCATCCATGTTATGCAGCGTGGCATTGCTGACCGTGACACCACCGACCAACACGGGCTTGAGGCGCGCCACCGGCGTGACCGCCCCGGTGCGACCGACCTGGAATTCGACGGCCTTGATCTCCGTCAGTGCCTCCTGCGCCGGAAACTTCTGTGCAATCGCCCAGCGCGGTGCGCGAGAGACGAATCCCAGCGCCTCTTGATCGGCGATGGTATTCACCTTGAACACCACCCCGTCGATGTCGTACGGGAGCGTATCGCGGCGCGCGCCCATCGCGGCGAAATAGGCGAGGCAGCCATCGAGGCCGCTGAGCACCTGCAACTCGGGCGAGATCGGCAGCCCCCAGTCCTGGAGCAGCGCCATATTGTCGCTGTGGGTGGCGGTCATCGGGTGACCTTCGACCTCGCCCAGCCCGTAGCAGAACGTCATCAGCGGGCGCGTCGCAGTGACCTTCGGGTCCAGCTGTCGCAGACTGCCCGCGGCTGCGTTACGTGGATTGGCAAAGGTCTTGGCGTCCTGCTCGCGCTGGCGTCGATTCAACGCCTCGAAGCCGCGCTTTGGCATAAAGACCTCGCCGCGCACCTCGAGCAGGCGGGGCCAGCCGCGACCGCGCAGTTGCAGCGGTATCGCAGCGATGGTGCGCACATTCTGGGTGACATCCTCGCCCCGGGTACCGTCACCGCGGGTTGCCCCCTGCAGCAGCTTTCCGTCCTGGTAGCGCAGGCTGATCGCCAGGCCATCGAGCTTGGGTTCGGCCGCGTAGGTCATCTCGGTATCGCGGTCGAGACGTCTGCGCACCCGCCGATCGAATTCCGCCATCGCATCGGCGGTCAGCGCGTTTTCCAGCGACAGCATGGGTACGCGATGTACGACTTCATCGAAGGCCCCCAAGGGTGTTCCGCCGACCCGCTGGGTCGGTGAATCCGGCGTTACCAGTGCTGGATGTGCGGCCTCGAGTGCCTGCAGCTCGCGGAACAGGCGATCGTATTCACTGTCGGGGATCCGGGGATCATCCAGCACGAAGTACTGGTAGTTGTGCTGCGCTATCTGCTCACGCAGGGTCTCCGCCCGGGCGCGGGTCGCCTGATCGAGGCTCAATGGCGCCTCCGCGCCAGCTTGATCTTGCGCTGATGCTCAATGATGGCCTCGCGCGTGTGCTCTTGCATCTGCCGCGTCAGTTTGTTGCGGCGCTCATCCTGCACCTCGGCACGCAACAGACCAGCGAGCCGATGCGCCGTCTGCAGCAGCTGATCATAGATCGCCACACCGTCGCTCACACCCGGCAGTTGGGCAAACAGCGACAGGCCGGGTGTCGTGAAACGCGCCATGTTGCCAGACGGGAAACTGCCGGGCTCGACGCTGCTCGCCATACTGAACATCACACGCCCGCTGGCCGGTTCGTGGAAGTGATAGATAGCCATGTCGCCAAATACCAGGCCGGCGGCGCTGCAGGCCTTCTCGATCGCCGCTCCCGAAAAGCCACCCTCAGGCGCCGCCAGGTTCACCACGACGATCAAACGCGCTATTCCGTCAGGGAGTGCCGGATCCGTCGCCAGGTAGTCGCCGTCTCCATGGGCATCGAGTCGCAGATCCAGCGCGGCCTGCGAGTCCCGATCGGGCGTCTCTGCCGTCCATTCGCCGGGCGCCGACGGCTCAGGGTCGGGCAGCGCGCCGGTTCGCCCAGGTTCCGGCTCGAGTGCCACCGACTCCGGCAAAACATCATGGTCGTCCGCCGACGCGACAGCATCCAGACGTGGCTCTGCGCGCACTGCCGCTCTGTCGACCGGGGCCGAGTGCGCGCGCATCGACCGCGCCTTTACAGCGCGTTTCGGCGCCCGCGGACGCGGCATCGCCCGTTTGTATCTGTCCCACAGGTAGATTCCCGCAACCAGCAGGATCCCCAGGAGGACCAAAATCAGTCTAACTACATCAGGGTCCATTGCAGCTCGCCGTTGCCCATCCCGCTATGTCTCAATCGGCCGGTCAGTCGATCGCTCAATCAGATAGCCGCCAAGGCTGCCGCCTCTTCCACATCCACCGAGACCAGCCGCGACACCCCGGGTTCGTGCATGGTGACGCCGCTCAGCTGGTTGGCGACCTCCATGGTCACCTTGTTGTGTGTGATGAAGATGAACTGCACATGTTCCGACATTTCCTTGACCAGCGCCGAGTAGCGGCTCACATTGGCATCATCCAGCGGTGCGTCGACCTCGTCGAGCATGCAGAACGGTGCCGGATTCAGGCGGAAGATCGCGAACACCATCGCCACGGCGGTCAAGGCCTTTTCGCCCCCCGACAGTAGATGGATGCTGCTGTTGCGCTTTCCGGGCGGGCGCGCCATGACGGTGACACCGGTATCCAGCAGGTCTTCACCCGTCAACTCCAGATAGGCATGGCCGCCGCCGAACAATTTCGGGAACAGTTCCTTGAAGCCGGCGTCGACGCGATCGAAGGTCTCTTTGAAGCGCGTCCGGGTCTCCCGGTCGATCTTGCGGATGGCCTCCTCCAGCGTCGCCAGTGACTTGCTGACGTCCTCATGCTGGCTGTCGAGATAGGCCATGCGCTCGCTCTGTTCCTTGAATTCCTCGATGGCCGCCAGGTTGATGGGCCCGAGGCGCTGGATCCTGCTGGCCAGCGCCTCTGCGCGCGCCTGCCACGCCTCTGGCGCGGCCTCTTCGGGCATCTCCGCCTCCAGCTGCGCTCGCTCGAGGCCGGTCTCGGCCAGCTGTTCCTCCAGCGTCTTGCTGCGCACCAGAAACTCCTGGCGGGCCATGCGCGTCTGGTCCAGACCGCTGCGCTCATTCTGGACGCGCTGTTCAGTCAAATGCCGCGACCGCTCGAGTTCGCGCAGCGCATGATCGATGCCCTCGAGATCCTTGCGCGACTGCGACAACCTGGCCTCGATCGCCGCCCGCACCTGCAGCTGTTGTTCCAGCTTGGCCTGCTGCTCACCGACCGGCGCCTTGCCGGCCTCAAGCGAGGCCTCGAGATCGGCACAACGCTCGCGGAGCTGGGTCAACTGTTGTTGCATGCGTCCGATACCCGAACGCAGCGAATCCTCCGAACTGCGCATTGCCTCGACGCGCAACGCGATCTCGTGCACCCGGTTGCGGGCTTCACCGGCCGTCGTGCGCGCGTCATCCAGTGCATCGCGCAATCGATCACGCTGCGCCACCAGCTGTTCGCGGCGTTTGCCGAGGTCCTCGATCGACGCCAATGCCTGATGCAGACGGGTGCGGGCGCTCTGCATATCCGCCGCGCCCCGCTCGATCTGTTGCTGCAGATCCATTGCGTCCGCCGCCAGGCCTTCGAGGCGCTGCCGGATCTGCTCTGCACGCGCCTGTTTGCCACTCATCAGCGCGCGTACCTCCGCGAGGACGCGTTGCGCGGCCTCGACGTCACGCTGCTGCACCTCGCGGGCCTGTTCTGCCTCAGCCAGGGTCAGTCGGTCGTCGGCCAACTGGTCGGTCAGCTGCTGCACCTGCGGCTCCAGGTCGGCCTGACGCTGCAGCAGCTCCCTGATCTCCTGCTCGCGCGCCAGCACGCCGGCACCTGCATCCGCCCCGCGCTGCACACTCATCCAGCCGCGACCGACCCGCAGACCATCCGGGGTGACCAGGCACTCGCCCACGCCGAGTTCGCTGCGCCGCCGCAGTGCCTCGGCCAGATCGCGGGCGATATGGATACTGTTCAGGACATGAATCACGGACGGCGGGCCATTCACCAGCGCCGCCAGCGTCCCGCTGCGCGCATCCGGCGGCGCTCCGTCGCTCTCGAAAAGCGTGAGCGCACCGCGTTCGAGCGCGGCCAAGCGGCTACCCGGTCCGTCGAGTTGCTCCACCATGCAGGCCTGCAGCTGCTCGGCCAGCACGACCTCGACCGCCCGCTGCCAGGCATCGGGCACCTGCAGGATCTCCAGCAGGCGCGGCGCGGCAGACAGTCCCTGCGCGTCCAGCCATTGTCCGATGCCCTCATCGCCTTCACTGCGCGCGGCCTGCTGCAGCGCCTGCAGCGAGGCGAGGCGCCCTTTGAGGGTCTCGAGCTCGGTGCGCGCCGAGGCCAACGCCTCCTGCAATCCCTGGCTGCGTTCTCTCAGCTCCGCGATGGCCTGAACCCGGGCCTCGACGTGCCCGCGCGCCGCCGTCAGTGCGGTCTCACCCTCCGCCTCGCGGCGCTGCAGATCCTTTATCTCGGCCTGGAGGGAAAGGTCTGAGAGCTGTTCGCGCTCCTCGGCATTGCGTGCGATACGCCGCTTGAGCTGCACCTCCTGTTCTTCGAGGTGGTTGATCCGGGTGCGTTCCACCTGCGCCTGTTGCGCCGGTTCGTTGGCACGCTGGTTGAAATCGTCCCACCCACTTTGCCAGGCCTGCATGGCGGCCTCCGCCTCCTGCAACTTTCCGGCGGCCGAATCCGCGCCAGACCTGGCCTCATCGAGCATCGGCCGATCGCGGTCCAGTTCCCCCGCCAATTCGGCGAGTCGGCCGCTGTCCTGTGCACTGAGTGCCTGGGCCTGCTCCAGCGCGTGGCGCGCCTGCACGAGGTCGGCCTCCTCGCGACGCCGCGCCTCTCGCGCATACTGGATGGATTCCTCTAGACGCGCGATCTCCGAGCCGACCGCATAAAAACTGCCCTGGATCTCGTTGAAGGCGTCGTTGGCCTCGGTGTGCGCGGCGCGCTGCTGCTCTATTTGTGCCTCGAGGTTGCGCTGCTCGGCGAGGGCCGCCTGCAGTCCGTTTTCCTGTTCTGCGATCAGGCGATCGCGCTGCGCGACGTCTGCCAGCATCGCCTCGAGCCGCAGGACCACCAATTCGGCGCGTACGCGACGCTCCTCCTCGCGACAGGCCTTGTACTTCTGCGCGGTAGCCGACTGACGTTCGAGGTGCCTGAGCTGTTTTTGGACCTCTTCGCGCAGATCGTCCAGGCGCTCGAGGTTTTCTCGCGTGTGCGCCATGCGGTTCTCGGTCTCACGGCGGCGTTCCTTGTATTTGGAGATCCCGGCCGCCTCTTCCAGGTAGACGCGCAGATCCTCCGGGCGTGCCTCAATGATGCGCGAGATCATCCCCTGCTCGATGATCGAGTAGCTGCGCGGTCCGAGCCCTGTGCCGAGAAACAGATCGGTGATGTCACGGCGCCTGCAGCGCACGCCATTGAGAAAGTACAGCGACTGGCCATCGCGTGATACCTGTCGCTTGACCGAGATCTGGCCGTACTGCACGTACTGTCCGCCGGCACTGCCGTCGGCGTTGTCGAAAATCAGCTCGATAGACGCGGTACCGACCGGCTTACGGCTGCTCGAGCCATTGAAGATCACATCCGCCATCGACTCGCCGCGCAGCATCTTGGCCGAACTCTCGCCCATGACCCAGCGCACCGCATCGATCACATTGGACTTGCCACAGCCATTGGGGCCGACGATACCGACCAGGTTGCTCGGGAACAGGACAGTGGTAGGATCGACGAAGGATTTGAAGCCCGCCAGCTTGATTTTTTCCAGACGCATGGCGCGCAAAGATACAGGATGGCCGACACGCGGCACAAGACAAAACATCCTATGCCAGATCGCTGGAGAATACGTCGGTAACCTATTGTTTTAACGATTTTTCTGTTGATTACTTAAAGTGCTTTATCGACCCGCAACAGCGTCGATCGCGTAGACTGAAGCGGGTGTGATGCATCGCCAGCAGGACCCGCCATGACGACCCAGCCGATTAGAGCGCTCGAGACCTTCGAGAACCCGCGCCCCGAACGCGACTACACCATACGCATCCGCATGCCCGAGTTCACCTGCCTGTGCCCGAAGACCGGCCAGCCCGATTTCGCCACCCTGTATCTGGAGTACGTCCCCGCCGAACGCTGTGTCGAACTCAAGTCGCTAAAGCTCTACGTCTGGTCCTACCGTGACGAAGGCGCATTTCACGAGGCCGTGACCAACCGCATCCTGGACGACCTCGTGCGGGCCACGGACCCCCGATTCATGCGTCTGACGGCCGAGTTCAATGTCCGCGGTGGCGTCTACACCAAGGTCATCGCCGAACACCGGGACGATGGCTGGACGGCACCGCCCGCCGTCACGCTGCCCTGAATCGCCGCACGGTGGAGCCTGGGCAACCGGCGCCAGATTGCTACATCGGCGTCGATCTCGGCACCTCTGGCTGCCGCGCCGTCGCCGTCGATATGGCTGGTCGCATCACCGCCGAGGCACGTGTCGATCTGCCGCCCTCGCGACACCCCCACCCCGGCGCCAGCGAACAACACCCTGAAGACTGGTGGCAGGCGGTTGTCGAGGTGTTGAGCGGCCTCGACGCGCCGCGGGCGGGGCGCGTGCGGGCGCTCAGCGTGGACGCCACCTCGTCGACGCTGCTGCTCTGCGATCAACATGGCGACCCCTGCTCACCGGCGCTGATGTACGACGACCGGCGTGCGTTGGCGGAGGCCGATGAGATCGCCCGGCTGGCCCCGCTCGACAGCCCGGCGCGTGGCGCCTCCTCCGCGCTCGCGAAGCTGCTGATGCTGCTGCGCAGCGCGCCCCTTCAGGCTGCACATGCGTTACACCAAGCCGACTGGATCAATGGGCGGCTCAGCGGGATCTTCGGCATTGCCGACGAGAACAACGTGCTCAAACTGGGTTTCGACCCGGTCACCCGGCGCTGGCCGGTTTGGATCGCCGCACTGGGGGTGTCGCCCGGGCTGCTTCCCGCGGTGCACCCGGTAGGCTCGCCACTGGACACCATCGCGCCATCGCTCGCGCGGCGGCTGGGTTGGCCGAATGATGTGCGTCTGGTGGCGGGCACCACCGACAGCAATGCAGCAGCTCTGGCTGCCGGCATCGATCACCCGGGCGACGCCGTCACCTCGCTCGGCAGTACCCTGGTCGTCAAACTATTCAGCGACCGCCCAATCTTCGCTGCGCGCTACGGCGTCTATAGCCATCGGATCGGGGATCACTGGCTGACGGGGGGCGCCTCCAACTCCGGTGGTGCCGTCCTCAGGCAGTATTTCAGCGATTCGGAACTCGAGGAACTCAGCCGGCAGATCGATCCGGGGCGGCCGCTCGATCTGCACTACTACCCCTTGACCGTCGCAGGCGAGCGTTTTCCCGAGAGCGATCCCGATAAGCAGCCGCACCTGCAGCCGCGGCCGCAGGCGCGCCATGCCTTTCTTCAGGCCATGCTGGAGGGTATTGCAGACATCGAGGCGGCGGGCTATGCGCGTCTCGCCGAACTCGGTGCGCCCTATCCGCAGCGCGTCTTCTCGGCGGGCGGCGGTGCCACGAACGCCGCCTGGCGGACGATTCGCGAACGCAAACTCGGCGTGCCTGT